>CAYTXY010000222.1:0-2501 GCA_964441355.1 uncultured bacterium | reverse complement strand
TTCCCTTACGATCAGCTTCATCCTCGATTGGAAAAAGCGGAAGACCCCCAAAATTCCTTGAAGGGAGCGGGTTTCGTCCAGCAATCGCTTCAATTCTCCCCGGTCGATAGAGGGGCCTTTCGATTTGAGATCGCTGCCAAGGGAATGGAGCATGAAGGAGATGGCCGATTTCAATTTCATGTATGGGAATTTTTCGGTCAATTCCTCGAAAAGTTTAAGCGGCTCTCTTGGATTCAGGGTCACGTCGCGGTAGAGATCGCGCAAACTGGTCGGGGATCCGAGTCCCTCGTTCGCGAATTCGCGCGCCGCCGCGCCCATGTTGCGGCCGGCTTTGATCTCTCTGCTCCGCGAATCGTTGAGATCCTTTTTGACTTGGCGGAGCATTTCCTGCATATTGGGATCGCCCGTCTCGATGAGAAAATCGAGCGCCTCGTCGGCCAAGGCGGCGTCGGGATAGATCTCCATGATTTTTTTGAGAATCTCGGTCGGGTCGGACGTAATCTTCTCGCGGAGGATGCGGAGCGTTTTCCCGTTGAGTTCGTAATTGTTTCTTTGGAAGCGGGCGGCCGCCTCGTCGACTTTTTCTACGGCGAGGATGATCTTTTCTTCCGGCGTTTCCGTCTCTTCCATTTGATGTGTGAGGGAGGATTGGAGCTCCCGGAAGGGCCTGAACCGCTGCGCCTGGATCAGCGGATTGAAAACAGCGGTCTCCATGTAGGAGCTCAAATCTTCGTCGCTCTCCACTTGCATGGCGTTTTCGGATGCCACCTGCTGCTGAATCATCCTGACAGCCTGGGCGCTTACCGGTATGGCATGGGAAATATGGGGATCAGACATTAGTCAGCCTCTGCGTATTGTTCGCAGGACGTAACGGCGACCCTTGCCCAAAGTCCAATACCTTCATCAGCACGGAGGCGAGCGCCGCGCTGATGAAGGTATAGGCGTGAATCCAAGAGCCGCTGTGAGTTTCTCATTATGCAATGAACCTTTATGTCAGTTGCACGCGGCCCAAAGGTTGGATCCGGATTTCGGGAACGATTTCCTGGTAGGAGACAACGGAGAGTTCGGGGAATTCCCCTTCGATGAGTTTGCGGACGAACCGGCGGACGTCGATGGCGGTGAGGAGGACAGGGGGCTGGCCTCCAGGCGGCGTGGGCTGGATGGTGTTTCGCATCGAGTGGAGGATCAATTGGACCGAATCGGGATCGAGGGCGAGGTAAGAGCCCGCCGAGGTCTGTTTGATCGCGCCGCGGACCATATCTTCGATTTCGGGATCGAGGAGGTATACGGAGAGGACCGTTTGGCCTAAGGAATATTTGTAGCTGATGTACCGTTTCAGGGAAGAGCGGACATACTCGGTAAGTAGGACGGTGTCTTTCTCGGTCTGACCCCATTCGCTGAGCGCTTCCAAGACGGTGCGGAGGTCTTTGATCGAAACTTGTTCTTGGACCAGCCTGCGGAGGATTTCCGTGAGTTTTTGGAGCGGGACCAAACGGGTGACCTCTTTGATGAGGTCGGGAAACGATTTTTCGACGAATTCGAGAATGCCGCGCACTTCCTGAATGCCGATGAACTCGCTCGCGTATTGCCGATAGAATTTCGAGAGGTGGAGGATCATGACCTCGAGGCCTGTCCAGAAGCGGATGCCTGCCCTCTGTAAAATTTCCTGGTATTTTTCGTCGACCCAGATTGCGGGCATTCCCAATGAGCCCTTGGAGGTGATGAAAGGGATGTTGTAGCGCCTCAGCGTTTCTTCCGTCTCATTCGTCAAGACATGTCTCAAAATCAGCTTGCCCCGTACGATCGGCACCTCGTTCAAATGGATCGCGTATTCGTTCGATTCCAAAGTCGGCGAATCGGTCCGGACGTGGACGCCGGGGAACCGGACCCCCAAATCTTGATAGAGGGCATGCCTCATTTTAGGGATCATTTGGTCGATGAAGGTCAGCCCTTGCTTATCTTTGCGGATCAAGAGGGAGATGGCGGAACCCACCTCTAAAACGACAGGAAGAGTGAGAGCGTAGTCTTCGGAAGCGCCCCCTGCAACAGCGTGACCCTTGACATCGGTTTCCATCGATCCGATTCCAGCGACGGCTTTCGCGGCCGTCCTTCGGGAACTGTTCCAAAAGACATAGCCGGTGACCCCGACGATCGTAGCGAGGATTGTAAAGGGGATTGCGGGGAATCCGGGGATCCAGGCCATGAGGAAGAGGATGCCGGCCGCGATCATGAGGGCTTTCGGCTGCTTCAATAACTGTTCGGAGATCTCTTTACCTAAGTGGGCGTCTTTCCTTTCGCTGGAGACCCTTGTCGTGACCATACCGGCGGTGATCGCGATCATCAAAGCGGGGATTTGGGTCACCAAACCGTCGCCGATGGAGAGGAGCGAATAGATTTTGGCCGATTGGGCCAGGGTCATGCCGTGCATCGTTACCCCGATGATCAAGCCTCCGATGATGTTGATCGCGGTGATCACGATCCCCGCAATCGCGTCCCCTTTT
>CAYTXY010000221.1:0-2528 GCA_964441355.1 uncultured bacterium | reverse complement strand
CAGACCGCGATATTTCGATGGCCTGGCTGATTTTAGGATCGATCGCGATCATCCTGTTTCTTTGGCTTTTTCCAGGGCTCCCGATGAATTTCTTAACGATCGTCCTCCTTGTCATCCTTGCCTTTTGCTTCGTAGCCGTCACTTCTATCACCACAGGTCTCGTCGGAAGCTCGTCGAACCCCGTGTCAGGGATGACGATCATGACCTTGCTCATTACCTGCATCATATTCGTTTTACTCGGATGGACGGAAAGGCTCTACCTCATTTCCGCCATCACTATGGGATGCGTCGCCTGCTGTGCCGTCTGCATCGGCGGCACGACCTCGCAAGATCTAAAGACCGGCTATATCGTTGGGGCTACCCCCCGCTCTCAGCAGATCGCCGAAATCATCGGCGCCTTCATTCCCGCTCTTTCCCTCGGCTACGTCGTCTATATCCTAAACGCCGCCTATCATATCGGCTCCCCCCAAATGCCAGCGCCTCAAGCCACGCTGCTTGCCCTCATTGCCAAAGGAGTCATCAGCGGGGAGCTGCCTTACATTCTCTTCGGGATAGGGATCATGATCGGCGTCGCGATGGCGATCCTCCGGATTCCTATCCTCCCCATGGCCCTAGGCGTTTATTTGCCTCTTTCTTTAAGCACCGCTACAATGGTTGGCGGTCTAGTGAGAGCTTATGTCAATTCCAAAAATCCCGATGAGAGCACAGGGCAGAAAGGGATCCTTCTCGCGGCAGGCCTGGTCGGGGGGGATGCATGTCTCGGTATTCTCATTGCCCTTTTGACCGTCTTAGGAGCGCTCCCGCTCTCAGCGCAAGGCAAGCTCCCCGGCATATTCACTCTGGTCGCTTACCTTCTTCTCGCTTGCTTTTTGGCCTATTTCTCCCAAAGAAAACGGGCGTAAAACGCTCGCTATTTCTCTTGGAGATCCTGATTGGCCTTTCGCTTCTCGCGATTCTCTTCTCCTTTCTCTTTACGTCGATCGCAAGGAGCGCTGAGTTCGAAACCAAGATCGATCGGGCAAGAAAGGAGCTGTGCGAGAGGCAGCGCCTCCAAACACGGCTTCAAGATCTTTTCTTAAGCGCGGCCAATACCTCACTTTATACTAAAAAGCTCCCCGGAGATGAGAAAGAAGAGAGCCTCGTCGCCGTCTTCGACAACGGGATCGATCCCGATCCCGCGTTCAGCGGCAAAGTATTAGCGCGGGTGTACCTTGATGCAGATCGCAATCTCTCTTTGGCCATTTGGCCTCATGAGCCTGCCCTGAAAAAAAACCATCCCTGGCGAAATGAAATCCTCCTCTCTGAGGTCGAGGGCTTCGAATTCTTATTTTTCGGAAAGAAAAATATGGAATTTGCTTGGGAGAGCCGCTGGACTTCAAACAGAAATGAAAATCCCTCGATGATTCGACTGAGAGTCCAGCAAAAGGGAAAAAGCATCTCCTATGCCTTTTTTTTCTCAAGCCCAGAGCCGCTCGTCACCTACAATGCGGGAATTTATAGATGAACGTCATCGGATTCGTATTTTGTATCTTGGCCGTCCTCTCCCTTGGCGCCGGCCTCTTCCTTGAAAAACAAGTCAGCGCCCATCGCCTCCGCTCCAGCTATCTCGGGCACATCGCGGCCAACCGGGAAATCCTGGATGAGAGGACGAGCGAATTCTACGCCTCCTTGAAAACCCTCTCCTCCTCGGAAGAAAAAAATAAGGGGGAAAAACACACCGAGGCTCAAAACAAAACGGCGCCGCCGCCGCCGCCTCTTATCAACCCCTTTTGCTCGCGTCTCGACCTCACACTTCTCGTCGAAAAGGGCTCCGAAGAAAAGACCCTTTACGAAGCCGCCGCCAAGCTTCTCCGCACTTTCTATAAAGACCTCTTCGATCAGAAGGAGCGGGCGGAAACCAAATTCCTCGATGCCCTTCTGATAGTGGTGCGCCATCAAATCGCGCATCAAGAATTTTCTGGGCTCGAAAAAGTTTCCTTCAACGACCCTCATTTTCAGATGATCTATTATAAAATGTTGAAGGGAACGAAGAAAGGGATCGGCTATCCCTCCCTTCTCGATTACGTTAAAATGGAATCTTCAGCTTCAAAAATATGCCTACGGCATGCCCATCCCCATCTCCTTTCCGTTTTTTTTACGGCCAAGGGTGGGGTTAAACTCTATGAGGCGATCCACACGCCGAAAGCGCCCCCAGTGACAAGAGAGACCATCGAGCGGATCTGCCAAGAGGTCCATGCTCCGCTTTTGAAAAGAGAGGTTCTCGATCTCTTTGAAATCACATGGTCAGGCCACGATGCCCCAAAAGAGACTACTCTAATCGGAGAAGATACCGACAGCGGGATCTCTTTAAGAAAAGTGGTTTCGCGATAAGGGGAAAGAAATCGTGAAAGCGCTTCCAAAGCCTAGCTGAGATGCGACTGATATGGTCCCTTTATGCTTTTCGACAATCGTCTTTACGATCGAGAGGCCAAGCCCCGCCCCTCCCGATTTTCGGGAGCGGGCTTTATCGACGGTGTAAAAGCGGTCGA
>CAYTXY010000220.1:2247-2575 GCA_964441355.1 uncultured bacterium | reverse complement strand
CCAGCCGGAACCGAGATGGTCATGCCTGGCGATAACGTGGAATTGACAGCGGAACTGATCCATCCGATTGCGATGGAAGAGGGCATGCGTTTTGCGATCCGCGAGGGCGGCAGGACCATTGGAGCTGGAACCATTTCCAAAATCTTGAAATAAGGTTTTGGAAAACCCCCAAAGTCGTATCGGCTTTGGGCAAAATAATAAGGTCCTCAAGATCGCATCGATTTTGGGGATCTTGGGAAAAATTAAGGGGTCCTCAAAGACGCCTCGTCTTTGGGGAAGTTTGGGGTGTGTAGCTCAGCTGGTAGAGCAGCGATCTCCAAAGTCGCGG
>CAYTXY010000220.1:0-2237 GCA_964441355.1 uncultured bacterium | reverse complement strand
GAATCCCTCCGCACTCGAGAATGATTGGGGCCCCCAAAGATGCATCATCTTTTGGGGAAACGAAAAAATGATTGGGGTCCCCAAAGATGCATCATCTTTGGGGAAACGAAGGGTGAGTATGACGACGATTACGACAGAAAAGAAAAAGGTTTCGTACTTTCGAGAAGTCCAAAATGAACTCAAAAAAGTGACTTGGACTTCGAAGGGAGAGCTGATCTTTTGCACGAAGGCCGTCATCATCGCTACCTTCCTGTTCGGTTTTGCCATTTATTTGGTCGACTTTGCGATTGGCGGGGCCTTGCATGCCGCGAACACGCTGTTTCAAGCAATATTTGGTTAAGGGTCTCCCGAAGTCACGTCGACTTTGGGGAAAAGAAGGGTTAGAGGAATATGCATAAGTGGTATGTCGTCCAAGTCATGTCGAGCCAAGAGAGGAAGGTGAAGAAAGCTCTCGAGGAATTCCGCCATGCGAAAGGATTCGATGACGATATTTCCGAGATCCTGATCCCGACGGAAAACGTATCGGAGGTAAAACGGGGCCAGCAGAAGATCAGCGAGAAGCGGATGTGGCCGGGATATCTCCTCGTGAAAATGAATCTGACCGAAGAGGCTTGGGCCTACGTAAAAGATACAGACGGCGTCATCGACTTTTTGGGCGGCGAAAATCCGACTCCTTTAACGGAGAAGGAAGTGGCCGATATCATGAAAGAGTTGGAAGACCGGAAGAAAGGAATTGTGCAAAAGCACAAGGTCGATATTGGAGACAAGGTCAAGATTACCGATGGGGTTTTCGTCAATTTCATTGGAACGGTGACCGAAGTCAATCACGAAAAAGGACGCTTGAGCGTCATGGTATCGATTTTCGGACGCGATACCCGCGTCGACGACCTGGAATTTTGGCAAGTGGAAGCTGCGTCAGAAAATACGGGTTAAGAGGTCCCCGAAATTGAAGGGGGTCCCCAAAGACGCATCGTCTTTGGGGGAACTAAGGGGGCCCTCAAAGAAGCATCTTCTTTGGGGAGAAAAAAAATAACGATGAGGAGAGGGAGAGATCCTTCGTTTGAACTCATGAAAGGATTGAAATGGCAAAAAAACTCGTCAAGCAGATCAAACTGCAAATTCCTGCAGGAAAGGCGAATCCCGCTCCTCCCATTGGCCCTGCCTTGGGTTCGGCTGGAATCAACATTATGGCCTTTTGCAAGGATTTCAACGCAAAGACCCAAGATAAAGCAGGAGACGTTCTCCCTGTCATTATCAACGTTTATACGGATAAATCATTCAGCTTTATTACGAAACAGCCGCCCGTGTCCCGGATGATCCTGAAAGAGCTCGGGCTCGAGTCGGGATCCAAGGTGCCGAACATCGATAAAGTCGGCAAGCTGACCCGCGCTCAAGTAAAGAAGATCGCCCAATCGAAAGCCGAGGACATGAGGATCGTTTCTGCGGAAGCCGCGGAGATGATGGTCATGGGAACAGCCCGCTCCATGGGCGTAGATATTGTGGAGGCGTAAGATGGCTCACCGATCAAAACTAATGAAAAAAATCGACGAGATGGTCGATCCGAATAAGATTTATAAGTTGGAAGAAGCTGTCGATATTCTAAAAAAATGTCCTCCCTTAAAATTTGACCAATCTGTCAACACCTCTTTGAAAATCGGCATCGATCCGAAAAAGTCGGATCAACAGGTGCGCGGCACGGTATCTCTCCCGCACGGCACGGGACAAAAAGTCGTCCTCGTCGTCATCGCCAAAGGGGAAAAAGCGAAAGAGGCTCTCGAGGCGGGAGCCGATTTTGTCGGCGCGGACGATCTTCTAGAGAAGATCAAGGGAGGATGGACCGATTTTTCTGCATTGATCTCGACTCCGGACATGATGCGCGAGCTGGGCAAACTCGGTAAAGTGCTAGGTCCGAGAGGCCTGATGCCGACTCCTAAAGCCGGCACTGTAACGACGGATGTTGCGAAGGCAGTCAAAGAGGTCAAAGCGGGAAAAATCGAATTCAAAGTGGATAAAACCGGAAACGTCAACAATGCGGTCGGGAAAATGTCTTTTAGCGCCCCTCAGCTCCTTGACAACCTCCGGTCTTTGCTGCAGGCCATTGCCCGCGTAAGGCCCGCAAGCGCAAAAGGCAACTTCCTCCGCTCCCTCTATCTTTCTACGACGATGGGGCCAGGGTTGAAAATCGATCTGCAAGCGCTGGATTTGGGTTAAGGGGGCAAGATGAGAAAGGAAAAACA
>CAYTXY010000219.1:0-2636 GCA_964441355.1 uncultured bacterium | reverse complement strand
AGCCAATCAAGGACGAGGGAAGACTTGTCTGCATAGACATTCCCTTCTGCTGGATTTTCGTTGGAACTTACTAGGAAACGACCTTTCATTTCGATCTCCTTCTGTTCATTATAATACACTGTTCAATATATATCGAACAGACATAAATATTGAACAGCTCAACGAAACGTAGGAGTCTTTCAGCTAAATCCTCCTTAATTCCTTAAGAACATCTGGCGCCATTAGTTGAAGGAAAGGGATTGGGCGGATAGTCTGGGGTGAGTGCGCTCCGTGATCCTCTCGTTTTGTTTTTTTACCGGCATAGCCTCTATCTATTCGGAAGAACAGAGCTATGGAATCAGCGGAAACCCAGGCGCCGTCAATTCTGTGACTGGCACGGGAGAATTGGGCAAATGGCTCCAGATTCCCGAAAGCTCAGGCGTTCGTTTGGGGGGACTGTACATAGGCGATGGCAACGCCCTCTTGAGCGGAAGAGAGGGAACCGGAGTTTGGACTGGCAACAGCGTATTGATTATCGATCTCTTGATCGATCTGCAAAAGTCCATCGGCTGGAAAGGGGCCTATTTCGGCAGCGAGTTTCTCCAATTTAACGGACAGCCGACCAATGCCGATGCTGGCGTTGTGCAAGGATATAACAGCTTAACCGGATCTCCTCCTTTCAATCGATCGGAACTCTATCAACTCTGGATTCTCCAAAAATTTTGGGGTGAGAAATTTACCCTTAGGATAGGTAAAGTCATCCCCATCGCCCATTTCAACAACGTATCGAAACCTGTCCCCACCAACAATCCTGCCGTCTATATCCCCTCTGTCAGCGGCTTGACCTATACGCCGATCTTCGTAAACACCACCTTGTTAGGAGCAATCGGCGGCTATTACAATTCTGTGTATGGCGGGGTTGCGACGATCGCGCCGGTAAAGGAGGTGTATGTCAATCTCGGCGTCTTCGACGGCAGCTTGGCAAGAGGCGTCCAAACGGGAGTTAAAGTCGGCCCCCATCCTGCCGGCTATTACTTCTCAATCATGGAAGTGGGCTATGGCTGGGCCTCGGAGAAGCCGGGGATCGCGGCCGTTGGGGGATGGTTTCAAAGCGGAAAGCTCGAGAAAGGCAGCCAAACCCAAACCGGGACAGGAGGCATCTACGGATTTGCCTCGCAAGCCCTCTGGACAGGAGCCTCAAGTTCCACGAATGGAGGCAATATCTCGGGCTTTCTTCAATTCGGCTGGAGCAATTCCCGCACCCTCGAGATGAACGTATTTGCAGGGGGAGGCCTCACTTTCTTTGCGCTCGTTCCCAACCGGCCCAATGATTCATTTGGACTTGGCTTGGCCTGGTCGCGACTCAATCCCCACCTCTTTTCCCGGTTCTCCGAACTCATGCTCCAGGGCTACTATCAGCTCCAAATCCTCAGCTCCATCTATTTTGAGTCCTCTCTCAGCTATATCCCCAACCCAGGCGCCCATCCCGATAGATCAAACGTCGCCGCTCTCACAAACCGCATGACGTTTCTATTCTGATTTTTCTTGCCTTAAGCCGCATTTAGTGATTAGAAATGGATTTGGAAAATAAGGAGCTGAAATGCCGAAGTTTTTTACCCTGCTCGCAGCTACTTTCATCACTGCATCACTTGCAGGGAAAACCTACAAGGTCCCAGCAACACCGGAAACGGTCACCTTAGGACTTTTTACCCTGAATAAAACCCCGGTCGTCAAAGTAAACTCGGGAGACTCTGTCACTCTCGAGACCTGGAATAGCTGTCTCCACGCCATGGTCTATAACGTAACCACCCCTGCAGACGTAGCCAAATTTTATCAGAAACACGACATCCAAAAAAGACGCGGCATGCACTCGCTCACCGGACCCGTTTACGTCGAGGGAGCCGAACCGGGAGATGTGTTAGAGATCCGCGTCCTCGATATTAAGCTCAGCGACTTCGGCTACAATTTCCTCAGCCCCTCCGCTGGGATTTTTGACAACTTTTCAAAACCCCAAATCAAGTATTTCAAATTCGATAAAGAGCACAATACCACTGAATTCTCCCCGGGCATTTGCCTGCCGCTCAAACCCTTTCCAGGCATCATCGCTGTCGCCCCGCCTCTCGATTGGCCAAAAGGGTGGCCTGTCGATATTGCGACTACCCACGCGCAGCCGGTTAAAGGGGAATTCAATTCCGTTCCCCCAGGCCCTTTTGCCGGCAACTTAGATCAGCCAGAGCTGCAAGCCGGCTCCATCCTCTTCGTTCCCGTCTTCCAAAAAGGAGGGCTGGTCTGGACTGGCGACTCCCATGCTATGCAGAGCAACGGTGAGATCGATGTTACAGCCCTCGAAACCGCCTATGAAGGGATCACCCTCCAATTTATCGTGAGAAAAGATCTCCATGCAAAAGGGGTCTCCGATAAAACAAAACGGAAAGGGGGCGATGTCTTTACATGGCCCATTATCGAAAACGAGACCCACTGGATGATTGTCGGCCTCCATACTGACCTCATGGAAGCAATGAAGCTCGCCGCCCTCAACACCATCGACTTCCTCGTTCGGATGCAAGGATTCACCCGCGAAGAGAGTTACCAATTCTTAAGTATGGTCGGCGACTTCGAAATCGCTGAAGCGGTCAATATGATCAAAAACGTCACCG
>CAYTXY010000218.1:0-2645 GCA_964441355.1 uncultured bacterium | reverse complement strand
TCCTTTTCCTCTTTCAAAAACCGGTTCTCCTTGATAAGCCGCACGTGCTCTTCGGCTTTTTGCAAGGCCGTCTCGAGAGCGTCGGGAGAAAACGGCTTCAAAAGGTAGTTGAATGCGCCGAGGCGTATCGCCTTGACCGCAGCTTCGATCGTGCCATGCGCTGTCATCAATATGGAGAGGCTGTGGGGATGGAGTTTTTTCATGGCTAACATGACCTCGACGCCGCTTTTGCCCGGCATCCTCACGTCGCTTAAAAGCAGATCGTAAGGCTCGGTCTCCATCATCAAGATCGCCTCAAAGCCGTCTTTGGCAGTGGACACTTCTTTCCCGAAGCGCCGTAGCGTTTCGGCAATGAAGCGGAGCATGAGGGGGTCGTCGTCTGCGATGAGTATTTTTTCAATCATGACCCTCTCCTTAGAGGCAATGTGATAGTGAAGGTGGACCCTCTTCCCAGTTGAGAGCGGACATCGATCGAGCCTCTATGCCCTTTTACGATTTTTTCTGTTTCGACAAGCCCGAGGCCGTTTCCCTTTTTCTTTGTCGTGAAAAAAGGAGAAAACAGATGCTCGAGAGTGTCCGAGTCCATCCCGATCCCGGTATCGGCGACCGCGATTTGACATGACCCTTCCACTTTCAGCAGCGAAAGAGTGAGGCAGCCCCCATCGGGCATCGCTTGCACCGCGTTGAAGATCAGATTCAAAACGGCGGATTTGAACGCTGCTGCATCTACTGGCGCCAAGGCCGGATCATTTGGGATATGGAGCGCCATTTTCACTGAGGTTGGAAATGAGGGATCCACCTGGGCGAATTTGGCGATCTCCTTGATCAAGACTCTAAGATCTTTTGTCTCTGTCTGAAGCTGGATGGGCCGGGCGTAATGGAGGAGCCCGGCGACGAGTTTTTCCAGCGCCTTGGTCCCTTCGACAATCGCCGCGGCCATCTCATGCAAGTGGGGCTCTTCTTGAAGATCGCGGAGTAGCAGCGATGCGAACCCCCTGATCCCGCCCAGCGGATTGCGAATCTCATGGGCCACTTGAGCCGCCATGACGCCTAAGTCTCTCATCCGGTCATTCTGATGGCCTATCGCCTGCAGCCGCAGCCGCTCGGCTGTATCGCGCGCAACGAGGCACAGCCCATGGGCAAAAAGGGGCTCCGCGAAAAGGAAGGATGCCGATATTTCCAGTTCCAAGGGCCTATGGCTTTTATAGATGAGCCGGCGGCTTAAGCCGAACGCCAGCGATTCCCTCATCGAAAAACCGAAATAGTCATCGGCAAAAAGATCCCAAAATTTTCGCCCCACCGCATCGGCCGGCAGGGAAAAAAATTTAGAGGCTGCCTCATTGGCAGCCAGCAACGTTCCCGAGAGGTCGATGAACAAAAAGGCATCCTGGACATTTTTGAGCGCCTCCTTCAGAAAAAGGCTTATACCGCTCATGATTGAAAGATCGGTCCTGGCGGCGTCGGGCAGCCACTGAATTTGTGTCCCGCCTGCACCCCACCCCAAAGACGATGCGTCTTCGGGGACCCCGGCGCTAAACTTTTTAAGTTTAGCTTCTTCGGCGCCGGCAAGGCCTGGCTCAAATTCAGGGCGCCTTCTTGCCATATTCCGATTTTTGAATCCCTCCAGGTATACTTCAGCCAGCTCTTTGTTGACAGGGGGGCAAGCGTCTTGTAACGTATCAACACGCGGATGGTTTTTGACAAAAATTTCAGACATGACAGGCTCCCGCCCCTCCCTATTCGGGTCTATAGTCTATCTTGGAATAATCTGCCTCACTCTTGGCTGCGGCCGGTTGGAACAGTCTGAAAGAGAGAAGGTGCGCCGCCGCAATTGCAAGGCCGAAATGATCTACCGGAGCCAGGGCGACTCCCTGTATCCTCTTGCGGCTCCTGCCCATACGCCCCGCGCGATCTACCCTTGGGAAGCGGAGGCGAACCTCCCTCGGATCACGAGGGAATATTTCCGATGCAAAGGGAACCCCGCCAATGCGCCCCTCCTTGCAGCCGAAAGAGAGCCGATCCTAGACTGCGAGGGGAGCGGCCGCCACGGCCTGCCCATCATTTCCGGCAAGGAGGGGGTTTATCCGATTTTGATCGACCTGCTCAATTACATCCAAAAGAAGACGGGCAAGCGGGTGGTCGTCACCTGCGGCCATAGGTGTCCCCAGCACAATAGCTACTCTGACGCTTCCAAAGAAAACCGCTTTTCGAAGCATCAGATTGGCGCGGAGGTCGATTTTTATGTCCAAGGGATGGAGGACCGAACGCTGGAGATCGCAGGCCTCCTCATGCAGTACTATCAAGAGACGCCTCTCTATGCCAAGGATCGGGAATACCTTGAATTCAAGCGCACAGACAAAGCAGACTCTTCCATCCAGCCTTGGATGAATAAAGAAATTTTTATCAGGGTGTTCGGGAAAGAGGAAGGGCGGGACGAGGACAACCGCCACCCGCATGCCTATATCACGCTCCAGGTCCGTTTCGACAAGGAGCGCAAGGAGCGGGTGGTTTACGACTGGGCGAAGGCGAACCAAGGCTATCCGCGGGGTTAGAGACTGTCCACAAACTCTGGCGACAATTGGCTGGCTGCGACTCCCTTCGGGCCGATTAGCTTAGCGAATATGCTACCCGAGAAAAAAGTTACA
>CAYTXY010000217.1:0-2701 GCA_964441355.1 uncultured bacterium | reverse complement strand
GTCGCGAAGATCTTTGATGAGTCGTTCCAACCAATGTACCGATTCGGGAGGTAGCAAGATAGGAGGTTCGGTCAAGACGAGATGGGAAACGAGATTGGGGTGATTAGCCGCCACCTCAATTGCTAAATTGGCTCCAAAGTTCAAGCCGGCCAGAACCCATTTCTTGCCGCCTTGTTTCATCAAAAACTCGGCGATCATCTCCGCTTGCGCCTCAACACTGTAATCGCCATCGGCCCGCGCCGGGCTTTTTCCATGCCCTGGCCAATCGAATGTCAGCGCTACGCCCTGTTTTTTCAGGTGGGCAAAAAGCTTGCGCATGAATAAGTGGTTGGCGCCCGCATTATGAAAAAGGGCAAAACGGACGGCCCCCCGACCTTCCTTTTTAAAAAAGAGCATCTTATGCGGGGATCTACTCGTTCGGCTGATGTTCGGCGAGGAACCCTTTGTAGGCATTGATGTCCGTTTTCAAAAGATCCAGATTATCATCTGAGGGGTTTTTCATGTACTCGGCAATCGCTTTGTTCGCGACTTTCAAGAGGTTTTTGGCTTCCTTTCTCAGTTGGGGATCCTGAAACGTATTGATGCTTTGCGCTGATTTTTGCAACGCATCTTTGATCTCCTGACTTCCTACTTTCGTATCGCCGGAATGATAAGCGGCGAATCCTTTCTCTCCGGCTACTTCTAGGGCTGCCAGAGTATTAATAATATTCTGATCTTTCGGATGTATATTCATTGCGCACCACCCACTTAATTTCATTTTATATCAGAATTAATTATTAATAAATATGATTTTTTAACTATTTGTTCAGTAATCGCTTAGGTCGGGAAACGCCTTATCACTGCACATATAGAAGCAAGCTCTTTAGATAGGAGCTTTCGGGATGGAAGAGGGAGATGGGGTGGTCGAGGGCTTGACGGTGGCGGCTTAGGATTTGAACGCGGCGGTTCGATTCCAATGCGGCGCGAAAGAGGATGTTTTGAAAAAGGGGCTCGTCGACATGATAAGAGCAAGAAGAGGTAAGCAGGAGCGAGCCGGATCGCATTTTTGAAAGAACGTGCCGGTTCATCTCTTTATAAGCCCGAAAGCCCCTCGCAATATCTCCCCGCTTTTTGACAAAGGCTGGTGGGTCGAGGATGATCAGATCGTAATCGAGGGGAGATGTTTTGAGAAATTCGAAAAAATCAGCCTCGATAAACCGATGGTTGTTGGAAATACCGAAACAACCTGATGAATCGGTTTTTGACTGCGTCGGCTTTACCTCAGAATTTTTGTTCTCACTCGCGCCTTGCGCACGCGCAATGGTCGCTCGCTCCGAATACAAATTCTGAGGAGCCTCCTGGTCAAATTCCCGATTTTTCAGGTTGTTTCGGTATAAGCCGTTCAATGCGAGGTTTTTTTCCAGCGGCGCCTTGCAGCGGGCGCTGATCTCGACGCTGTCGACATCGCTGGCGCCGCCCGCAAGCGCTGCGATGCTGAATCCGCCCGTATAGGCAAAACCGTTCAAAATGCGGCGGCCCCGTGCGTGTTCACGGACAAGCGAGCGCATTTCCCGCTGGTCGAGAAATAGGCCCGTCTTTTGGCCCGTTTGGATATCGACTGCGAATTTAAGCCCATTTTCTATAATTTCGACATCCCCTTGCTCGTCCCCGTAAAGAATCCCGCGGGCCTCTTCGAGGCCGCTTTTTTTGCGCAAAAACGAGGTCGACTTTTCGTAGATCGCTTTAGGACTGAACGCCTCGATGAGGAGAGAGACGATGATGTTTTTGAGGTCCGTTAGCGCCGGGTGGGAAATCTGGAGGACGAGGACGTTCGCATACGAATCGACGATCAGTCCCGGAATCCCATCCCCTTCGGCGTTGATGAGGCGGATCGCGTTCGTCTCTTTAGGATCAAACCAGCGTCGGCGAAGAGAGGCCGCGTGGTCGATCCGGTTTTTCAAGGCCTCTTCGAGGGATTCTTCGCCAAAAGCGATCATGTGGCCCGCGATCGAATGTCCCTGGCTCAGCATGGCGATCCCGAGCCTCTCTCCAGAAGACGATTCCACGGCGGCGAGCGTACCAACTTCCGGAAACGCTGAGATCGCGCCGGAATAGATCCAGTGGTGATGCTGGAGGATCGGCTTTTCTTTGCCTTTCTTTAACCGGAGACAAGGGAGAGTTTGCATGAGCTTTTCCGAGGTGGCGGCGGGGAAACGACCCTGCCGATCAAGTCATAATCGGCCGTGTCGGTAATCTCCACATCGTAGAGTTTGCCGAAGGCGTCGACGCCTTGAGCGTCATTGATGATGATCTGCCCATCGATTTCAGGGCATTGTCCGCTGTGCCTTGCGCGGAGAAGCAGCTTCGATTCGGGATGGTACCCTTCGATGATCGATCGGTAAGTAGTGCCGACCCTTTTTTTATTCCTTTTGCGCACCATTTTCAGCTGCAGAGCGGCCAGGCGCTCAAAACGGTCCCGCTTCACTTCTTCGGGGATCTGGCCCGAGAGTTTTGCCGCATAGGCCTCTTTTTCTAACGAGAACTGAAAGACGCCGACGTGATCAAGCGGCACTTTCTGGACAAAGGCGAGAAGCTCCTCGAACTGCGGCTCGGTTTCTCCAGGAAAGCCAACCATCAAGCTGGTCCGGATCGACACATTGGGGATCTCGCGCCTGAGCGTTTCCATCGTAGTGAGAATTGTTCTTTCGAAGTGGTCCTATGC
>CAYTXY010000216.1:0-2703 GCA_964441355.1 uncultured bacterium | reverse complement strand
CTCCCCGCCACCCGCTGGATACGGGAAAAATCTTGGAGATGCCGGAAAACGGGAGCGATATTCACCTAACGGTCAACCACTACCTCCAAGCGATCATGGAAACGGAGCTAAAAAAAGGGGTTGAAAGGGCAAAAGCCCTAGGCGGCTGGGCCGTGATGATGGATCCGTTCAACGGCGAAATATTGGCCATTGCGCAAACTCCCGCATTCGACCCGGTGCGCTACCCCGACTATTTCAACGATCCATCGCTGCAAGAGGCAACCCGCGTCAAAACCGTGACCGATTGTTATGAGCCGGGATCGATCTTCAAGCCGATCACTCTCGCCGTTTGCATGAAGGCCAACGAAGAGCTGGAAGCTCAAGGGAAAAAACCACTCTTTAGCCCCGATGAAAAGATTGCGACCTCGAACGGTTGGTTTCCCGGACGAAGCACACCCATGAAAGAAACGGGGCGGGTGCATCGATACCTCAATATGGATTTGGCCATTCAAAAATCGTCCAACATTTATTTTGCAAGGCTGATTCGCCGCGTCATCGAAACGATGGGGGACGAGTGGTACCGGAAGACGCTCCAGGAAATATTCGGTTTCGGCTTGAAGACGAATATCGAGCTGCCCGCCGAGAGCCCAGGGCTTTTGCCTACGCCTGGCAAGCTCCACCCCAACGGCAAACTCGAATGGTCCCTCCCTACTCCCTATTCATTGGCCATTGGCCATAATATCCTCATCAATGCCGTCCAAATGGTCCGGGCCTATGCCATCCTCGCAAACGGTGGCTTCGGCGTCGAGCCGCATCTTGTCCGCAAGATCGTGAAGACCCGAACGGACGGAACCAAGAGCACCCTGGTCGATCGAACCGCAAGAGGGCCGGGAAAGCAGGTCCTCCAGCCATCCTTTTGCGAGGCGATCGTCAAAAGTATGAAGTTCTCCACGAAAGAGGGCGGGACATCGAGAAGGGCCGACGTGATGGGATATACGGAAGCGGGCAAATCGGGAACTGCGGAAAAGGTCCTTGATGGCATCTATGCGAAAGACCATAATGTGTCTTCGTTTTTGGGATTCGCCCCGGCGAAAAATCCCCGGTTTGTCCTGCTTGTTTCGATCGATGATCCGGAAAAGAAATTCGTCCCGGGCGTCGGGAAACATCAGATGGGAGGGTTTTGCGCCGCTCCCGTTTTCCGGGAAATCGCCTTGCGCTCTTTGCAGTATCTGGGGGTCGCTCCGGACGACCCATACGGTTATCCGCCAGGCGATCCGCGGCGAGACAACGGGAAAGCCGACTTGGCTAAAGAAACTCTTGCGCTGAAAGATCTCCTGGATCGATGGAATCATGAGAATTAAACAGCTAATTTCTGGCATCCCCGATCTTAAAATCAAAGGGAGCAAAGAAATTGAGATTACGGGCCTCTCTGCCGACTCGAATACAGTGGCGCCAGGCAATCTCTTCATTGCCAAGAAAGGAAGCGCGAGGGATGGGGCCGACTTCATCCCGCAAGCGGTTACAGCCGGCGCCGGTGCGATCCTTGCCACATTTTACAATCCCTTCTTGAATCAGACGCAGATCATTCATGAAAAGCCGGAAGATCTGGTGGCCCTCCTTGCGGCTCGCTATTACCAAAATCCCTCCAAAGATCTTTGGATTGCAGGGGTGACCGGAACGAAAGGAAAAACGACGACCACCTATCTGATACGGCATCTCTTGGAGAAGATCGGTCAAACAGCTGGGCTTATCGGAGGCGTCGAGACGATAGTTGGGGCAAAGCGGTTTCCTTCTCAACTGACGACCCACGACGTAATCCGGAATCAAAAATTTTTGCGGGAAATGGTCTTGGCGGGCTGCCAGGCGGCGGTTCTGGAAGTCTCCTCCCACGGCCTCGAGCAGGGGAGGGTCGACGAGATCGATTTCGACCTTGCCCTTTTTACCAATCTCTCTTCCGACCATCTCGACTATCACAAGACCCTTGAGAATTACGCCGCGGCAAAAAAGAAGCTCTTCGACAAGACAGGGGACCGGATATTCAATGCCGATAGCCCTTGGTTCCAATATATGAGCGGCGGTTCCATTGGAATGACGTATGGGATGAACCCGGGATCCGACGTCAGCGCCTCTGAAATCGAATTCACCGAACAAGGATCGTCCTTCACGGTGGAGGCCCGAGGAAAAAAACAAAGATTTTCGACGCCTCTCATCGGCCGTTTCAACGTTTATAATCTCCTCGCTGTCGTCTCGGTCGGGCTCCATCTTGGCATCGATCTTCCGGCCCTTGCTTCTGTTTTTAGCAGCGTCCCCGCCATCCCCGGACGGTTGGAAAGAGTGGAGAATGACCTTGGGATACAGGTCTTTGTCGATTTCGCCCATACCGGGGAATCGCTGGACAATGTCTTATCAACGTTGCGGGAAATGGCTCGAAAAAGGCTGATTGTCGTTTTCGGATGCGGGGGCGGCCGCGACCCTGCAAGGCGCGCCGGGATGGCTCTTGCCGCGGAAAAATGGGCTGACCTTGCCATTTTGACAAGCGACAACCCTCGCCATGAGGACCCATTGGAAATCTGCAGAGAGGTTCTTGCCGCCTTTCAAAGACCTGAGAGCGCAATGGTGGAGCTCGACCGAAAAAGCGCGATAGGGCTAGGTGTAGATCTCGCCCGCCCTGGCGACATCCTCCTGATTGCAGGGAAAGGGCATGAGAAGGTGCAGATTTTTAGT
>CAYTXY010000215.1:0-2706 GCA_964441355.1 uncultured bacterium | reverse complement strand
TGCAATTCGAATGTCCGCAAAACCTCAGGGACCAATTCATCTACGACGAGACGAACTTCAAGCGCCATCTCGATGCGGGCGGTACGGGCGGCTAGTACGAGATCGATTTGAAGGTGAATGGGGCTTTGAAAGGGGTCAAGCTCGAACTCCTCTGGGAATGCTTGGCTTCGAAAAGGTCTTATCTCGAGCTCGACGCGAATAAAGTCCGCAGCAAGGATGCGACGTCCCGCTTTTCGAAAATCCTCGTTTTGGAATTGGAGCGGGCTTCGAAATGGGTGCAGCTCTTCGATGAATTGGGGATTAAAAAACTCGACGATCACAAAGAGCAAAAACCGCTTTGGAATTTGGCGACGATCGACCCGAAGGCGTTCGACGGCCTCCCGGTCGATTTTAAAATGTCGGACAGACTGCTGCAGATCCGCAACCAAATGCTCGGCCTCACCGTGATCAAACCCTCTCCCATCCCGAAAGAGCTCAACGCCGAGCTGAGGCCCTATCAGAGCGAAGGGGTCTTCTGGCTCGAGAGATTGCGCCTCATGTTTTTGAACGGGATTCTGGCCGACGATATGGGGCTTGGGAAAACGGTTCAGGCGATCACTGCGATTACGCAGAACCAGCTCAAAAACAAAGAGAACCGTTCTCTCATCGTGTGCCCGACCTCGCTTCTCTACAACTGGAAAGAGGAGCTGCACAAATTCAATCCGAAACTGCGCGCCATGGTCATCGACGGCATCCCCAGCCAGAGAAAGAAATTGCTTGCCAGAATAGCCGATTTCGATGTGATCATCACCTCCTATACGTTACTCCAAAAAGACATCGAGACCTATGCCCAAGCGGCCTTCTCTTACGCCGTCTTGGACGAAGCGCAGCACATCAAGAACCGCGGCACCCGCAACGCCAAGTCGGTGAAGATGATCCAGGCGGCCCACCGCTTGATCCTGACGGGGACCCCGATCGAAAATTCTCTCGACGAGCTTTGGAGCCTTATGGATTATTTGATGCCGGGCTTCTTGAGCACCTACGACCGGTTCGTCGAAAAATACATCCGCGTTTCGGGAGAACAGCACGCGCAGAACATCGAATATCTGAAGAAAAAAGTCTCCCCCTTCATTTTGCGCCGCATGAAGAGCGACGTGCTCCACGACTTGCCGCCGGTCTCCGAGATCGTCTACCACTGCCAGCTCTCCGACGTGCAGATGGAGCTTTATAAATCCTATGCCGCTTCGGCCCGCGACGAACTCGTCAAATTGGTCGAAAGGGATGGGTTCGACAAGGTCCAAATTCATGTCCTTGCGACGCTGACCCGCTTGAAGCAGATCTGCTGCCATCCGGCCATTTTCGCTAAAGAGAAGGCGGAGCTGGGCGACTCGGCGAAATACGATATGCTTTTGGAACTCTTGCAGACCCTCGTCGAAAGCAACCACAGGACGGTGATTTTCAGCCAATATACGCGGATGCTGCAGATCATGAGAGAGGACTTCGAGCAGCGGGGCATTTCGTTCACCTATCTCGACGGGACGACGAAAAACCGCCTCGAAATCGTCAAGGAATTCAACGAGAATCAGAAAATCCCCGTGTTCCTCGTTTCACTGAAAGCGGGAGGCACCGGCTTGAACCTCGTCGGGGCCGATACCGTCATCCATTACGACATGTGGTGGAACCCGGCCGTAGAAAATCAAGCGACCGACCGCGTACACCGGATCGGACAGAAAAATTCTGTCTCGTCCTACAAATTGATCACTTTGAACACGATCGAAGAAAAAATCGTAGAGATGCAGCGGCGTAAAAAAGGATTAGTCAAGAAAGTCGTGAGCTGCGATGATGAGGCAATTGCGAAATTGACCTGGGAAGACGTACTGGAACTCTTGCAAACCTAAAACTCGCTAAAAAGTCTATGGAACAATCCACTTCCGACCGAATTTTTCATAAAATCAGCCACGTCAAAACGATCTTGAGCAAGAAGTTCAATCGGATCACTGGCCTTTTTTCGAGCGACATCGGGATCGACTTAGGCACGGCCAACACGCTCGTTTATGTCCGCGGGAAAGGGATCGTCCTCGCCGAACCCTCCGTCGTCGCCGTCGATTCACTCACGAACGAAGTTCTAGCAGTTGGCCATAAAGCGAAGGCGATGCTCGGCAAAACTCCGCGCAAAATCCATGCGGTCCGCCCCATGAAAGACGGCGTCATCGCCGATTTCGAGATTGCCGAAGGGATGATCAAAGCGCTCCTGAAGCGCGTCACTCCGGCGCGCAGCCTCTTCCGCCCCCGCATCCTGATCGCAGTCCCTTCGGGGATCACCGGCGTTGAAAAGCGGGCTGTCGAAGATTCGGCTCTCCACGCGGGCGCCCAAGAAGTTATTCTTATTGAAGAGCCGATGGCGGCTGCGATCGGCGTCGACCTTCCCGTCCATGAGCCCTCTGGCAATATGATCATCGATATTGGCGGCGGTACCACGGAGATCGCTATCATTTCCCTCGGCGGCATTGTAGAATCGCGCTCGCTCCGCATAGCGGGGGACGAGTTCGACGACTGCATCATGAATTACATGCGCCGCACCTACAACCTGATGATCGGGCCGAGGACAGCGGAAGAGATCAAAATCACCATCGGTTCGGCCTATCCGCTCGGCAATAATGAACTCGAAATGGAAGTGCGCGGCCGCGACCAAGTGGCAGGCCTTCCGATCACAAAACGGATCAACTC
>CAYTXY010000214.1:0-2706 GCA_964441355.1 uncultured bacterium | reverse complement strand
CTTCGCGGCAGAATTTGAGCATCCGGCTATGGGAGACAAGGGTTACGTGGCGCCCATCTCTGATGACTTTGGCTTTTCCGATGGGGACGAGATATTCCTCGGTAGGGATCTCCATCTTGTCGCCATAGTCGAGCTCGTTTTCCAAGAAGATCACCGGGTTATTGGCCCGCAGGGCCGACTTGAAAAGACCCTTCGCGTCGTAGGCGTTGCTCGGTGAGATCACGATAAAGCCGGGGAGATTGCCATAGATCGATTCGACGCAATGGGAATGCTGGCAAGAGACTTGCGCCGCAGCGCCATTCGGCCCTCTGAAAACGATCGGCACGCTATACCTGCCCCCGGACATATAGTAAGTCTTGCAGGCGTTCGAGATGAGCTGGTCGGCCGCAACGAAGGAAAAGTTCCAACTCATGAATTCGACGATCGGTTTCAGTCCCGTTTGGGCAGCTCCGATCGCCAGCCCCGCAAAACCGTTCTCGGAAATGGGGGTGTCGATGACTCTCCCAGGGCCCCATTTTGCGAGCATCCCTTTGGTCACTTTGTAGGCGCCGTTATATTCGGCCACTTCCTCGCCGATGATGAAGATCCGAGAGTCGCGGGTCATCTCTTCGTCCATCGCCTGGCGGAGCGCTTCGCGGATCTCGACAATTTGGGTTCCCATTAGGTTTTCTCCTTAGGAGCAAAAACCCCTTCTTCGAGCGTGATCGGGTCTGGCCAAGGGCTTTCATCGGCATACTTCATGGCGGCGATCATGGTATCTCTCGCTTCCTTTTCGACGGCCTCGCACTCCTCTTCCGTCATAATCCCATTTTCGAGGAGGAGGCCCTTCATCCGGAGAATAGGATCTTTTTGCATCGACTCCTGAAGAGCAACTTTAGTTCGATAGAGGCCCGGATCGGAGATCGAGTGGCCGCGGAACCGCTCCGTCACCGCTTCGATCAAAATCGGCCTCGATGTGCTAAGGCATTGATGCAACGCCTCTTTAAAACCGGCGTAGCAATGGAAAAAATCGAGCCCATCGAGAGTATAAGACTGAATCCCATAGGCATGAGCAAAATGTTCGGCGATCGGCTTGACGCAAACCGCCCGGGTGGCAGCCGTTCCCATCCCCCATTGGTTGTTCTCGATGACGCAAATGAGGGGCAAGTTCCAAAGGGCTGCAAGGTTCAGCGATTCATGAAACGCCCCCTGGACTACAGCTCCTTCCCCGAGAAAGCAAAACGAGGCCAGCCCCTTCTGTTTCAAATATTTGATGCTGAAGGCAGCCCCCGCGGCGATGGGGACGTGGCCTCCTACGATCGCCAAGCCTCCCAGCATCCGATCGGCATACATATGCATCGATCCGCCAAGCCCTTTGGCGACTCCGGTCGAGCGCCCATAGAGTTCGGCCATCATAGAGTTGGGGGTTGTTCCAAGAAGAAGGGCGAGGGCATGGCAGCGGTAAGTCGTGGTGTACCAATGGTCTTTTCCACAGGCGGCAATGCAAGCGGTTTGGATCGCCTCTTGGCCGGCATAGGAGTGGTAAAAGCCTCCCACTTTGCCTTGCTGGTAAGCGGCTTCCCCTCTTTGCTCGAAATTGCGGATGAGGACCATCCGGCGCCAAGCGTCTTTGAGGAGGTTTTTATCCAAAGAGGCAAGAAGCTTCGGAATATCGGCCTGAAAAAAATGATACGGCTCTTTAGATGTAGATGACATTACCCCGCCCCTGGCTTTAGCGTAGCTTAAATTTGCCCCCATTGTCAATAGGGCCTTGTCCCTGATCCGCCTACCATAGGGAGCCCCCCTCCATGGTTCGGGACGATGTGGGGATTATTCGTTACCGGCACGGCGTGGAGGTCGCCATCGTCGTTAAACGTCTGAAAACAACCGGCCAGCGTTGCAAGGGAAAGAACGATCCATCGGCGCATGATTCACTCCTGAAAGCTTGGTTTATTCTATCCGATTGGAGAGAAAAATTGAAGAAAAAGTCCAAATCCGCTTTCATGATGCCACTGACTTCAAAGATCTAGTGAATAAAAGAGCCATTTTCTACGATACGGAGACGACGGGCACCCGGCCGGGCAAGGACCGGGTCATCGAGATCGCCGCATACGATCCTGATAGGCCAGGAGAAGAAAAAAGTTTTTGCACCCTCACCCATCCCGAGTGCCCGATTCCTGCAGAATCGACGGCGATCTCAGGGATCACCGACGAGATGGTCGCCAATGCCCCTCCCATACGCGTTGCCCTGAGTTCCTTCCTCGAATTTTGTTCTGGGGACGTTTGCCTCATCGCCCATAATAACGACGCTTTCGACAAGCTTTTCTTGGAAGCTGAATTCCAACGAGCTGGACTCAAGATGCCTCCTTGGGTTTTTATCGATAGCCTCAAATGGTCACGCAAATACCGCTCCGACTTGCCTCGGCATAGCCTCCAATCTTTACGGGAGGTCTATGGGATCGCGGCCAACCAAGCCCATAGAGCTCTCGACGATTGCATCGTTCTCCATGCAGTCTTTAGCCGGATGATCGACGATCTCAGTCTCGATCAAATAATCGGCCTTCTCTCAACGACTCCCAAAATCGTCCGGATGCCCTTCGGCAAACACGCGGGGAAAAATTTGACCGAGGTTCCGAAAGATTATATCGCTTGGCTTAGCAACAGCGGCGCTTTGGATAAACCGGAAAACGCCCTCCTACGAGAAACTTTGGAAAAGCTAGGACGCCT
>CAYTXY010000213.1:0-2751 GCA_964441355.1 uncultured bacterium | reverse complement strand
TCCCAACCGGATGGTTTATCCGAGGCAATCTTGAGAAACGTCTTTTTTTTCAGCAAGCGCTGGCTCAATACCCCCCCCGGGGTCCCCAAAAACGCATCGTTTTTGGGGTGGGTCGGGGAGGCATCGGGTCAAGCCTTCATAAATCAAGCAGATCAGGGTGGAAGAGATGAAATCGCCGCTTTTCCTCGGATCGAGGGTGGTCGGCGCTCCGTTGAAGGCCAGTCGTAGAGCGGCCGGCTCTTTCTTAGGCGCCGAGCAGCAGGCAGATAGGAAAATAAAGAGAGCAGCAATATATTTCATTAGGGAAATAGTTTATAGGGTAGACTTGTAAACTTAAACCCATTTCTTGTAAGGTAAGGGGTGGAGATTAAAGCGGGGCGAGCATGTATTACCTCAAGACTCTCATGTTCAATTTCTTCATCGTTTTTTTTGCCAACCACATCCTGCCAGGCATCGACGTGGTCAACCAGACGAAACTTCCCCATATCGGAGGAGACCTGATGTTCGCCATCGCTCTTGGCTTCATCAATTCGTTGATCTACCCGCTTTTAAAGGTTTTCCACCAAGCTACCGTCTTGAAGATCGCAGGTTTGAGCCTCGTAGTCAATTTCATCTCTTATGCGATCCTAAAGCTTTTGCCCATCGGGATCCATGTGACCTCATTCATAGGATATTTGAGCGCCGCCCTTCTCGTATCCTTCGGCTCTTTTATCCTCAATGTCTTAGAAATGAAATATAAAAAGCACCGCTCTGAGCCAATAGCGACGGGAGCGGGCAGCAGTGATTTTCCATCGATGCCGCCTGGACCCTAAAAGCCGGCTCCCATCATTTTTCCCAAAGACGAAGCGAGGCTCTTCGAAGCGAAAACGTAGGCGATGTTTTGGCGCCTTGCCCAGGCCTCTAAAAAGTCTTTCAAGGGATAGGAGACGTTTGTTTGCTCGTCTTCCGGAAATCCCGAATCGATACAGTGGACACGTCCTAGCTTTGCATCATAGCCGGTCACGCAAACCAGATGGCCGAACGTCATCGGACGGTAAGTTCCGACGAGCGGGCCCCGTATGCTTACGATCACGGGCAGTCCTCGCTGCAACATAGAATGGAGAGTGGCAAATGAGGGAAGCCGTTCGGTGCGGCAGCGGAACTCTCCTCCCAGTTCTTGGTAGCTCTCTGCCGTGTTGAGGATCCAATTGCCGTAAATATCGAACTCGCTATCGTGGACTTTCTCGGCAAAAGAGATCGGATCGGTTTTTGTCATTCCTAGAAGATAATTAATCGCGGTGGAGGTCGCTGTCGGAGAGCAGAGATCGGCAGCGCGGGGATGTGCGAGCTTGAGTTGAGAGCGCATGGGAACATGGGGAAGGAGGACCGTTTGAAGGGGCTCTTCCGGGACCGAGAGCGAGTGCCTCGAGAGATCCGACAGGCAGACGAAGATGGCATCCAACCGTTTGAGATCCGCGCCATCTTCCGCACGTACTTTCACTTGGAACCCGCGCATCAGCCCCTCTTTTGAAAAGACGGCGTCTTGATACGATTCGACCCTGCTTCCTTGAGGGGCGTATTTGAACGTCTTCTGCACTCCCACGCCCCATTCGGCATACTTGATCCAAGGAGACCAATCCTTCAAGAAGACGCTCGCCCAAAAAGTCCATTTTCCCATTTCGGGCCTCATGCCGTTCCAGGAACAGATCAGCTCATCAAACGGCTCGGTGCGCTCCATGCTCCAAACGTACTCTTTTCTCTCTCGCTCCTCTTTCGATAGATCTCGTTCGTACGTTTTTGCAAAATCGGGAGATAGGGTAGGCAGCACCTTCATAAATTGCCCTTTTTAGGAGTTTCTTCTCATATTAGGATAATGCGACAGTTCTTTGCCAAGCGTGAAAGATGCTGCGCGAGCCCCTCGTCGGTGATCTGATTGCACCCATACAGGTTGAGGCTTTTGAGATTCGCCAAACCTGCCAGGTAAGGCAGCCCGTCGTCGGTAATCAGGCACCCTTCCAGGCTTAAGCTAGTGAGAGTCGTCAACCTTCCCAGGTAGGGCAGCCCAGTATCGGTGATCTGGCATCCTCCTAAATCGAGGCTTTTGAGATTCGCCAAACGTGCCAGGTAGGGCAGCCCGTCATCGGAGATCCGATCGCATTTATACAGGATTAACTTCTCGAGTGCGGCCAAACATGCCAGGTGGAGTAGCCCGGCACTGGTGATCAGAGAGCATCTACACAGGTTTAACTTCTCGAGGTTGACCAAACTTACCAAGCGCTGCAGCCCGGCGTCGGTGATCTGATTGCAGAGCGCGAGGCTTAAGGAAGTGAGCTTTGTCAAACATCCCAGCTGCTGCAGCGAGGCGTCGGTGATCTGATTGCAGTCTTCAAGGCTTAAGAGAGTGAGATTTATCAAACCTGCCAGGTGCAAGAGTCCGGCGTCGGTGAGACCGGGACAGTCTTTCGCATTGATTTCAAAAATTTTAGGAAAGCGTGTAATAATGTCTTGCAGCTCGGCCTCATTAATATTGCTGTTTGATAAATCCAGTTTGAACGGTTTTGATCGGAGAGGCATTAAATTTCGATTGAATGCGATGAGTTCCCGAATCTCTCGCAAGGGGATCGGTTTTCCGTCTGCCACTTTATCTACAAAACGACGAATGGCGGCCAAATAAGGGTCTTTAGCCCTGAATTGCGCCTTGTCTACCAAAGCGAGATTTTCGATGTCTCTCCGGTTTAAATTATTCTGGATTTCCACCAACATGTCTTTTGG
>CAYTXY010000212.1:0-2806 GCA_964441355.1 uncultured bacterium | reverse complement strand
GTTCCATTGAAAAACCCTCGTTTTACCCTCAAGAAAGCTTACGAGAAGGCCTCCTTCTTCCAGCTTTCTGAGCGTTTTTTGAATTGGATGGAGAGCGGAACGAAAGGATCGACTTAACTGAGTTGCATTGGCTTTCTCATGGAGAAAGAGGTAGATGAGAATCTTTTCCACATTCTTGTTGCCAAAAAGATACTCGAGCACCTTGCACTCCTTTTATGGGTAAAACAACCCATTTTATGCGTAGTTGTCAAGCAATGGTTTTTGTGTGTGATGAAGTTCGATAAACCTTTCACTTTCTGGCAGTTTTATACATAATCAGCCCAACAACAGGCAGGATCAGGACGACGTTCCCGATGGCTATCAAGGACACATAGCGCATCGCGCCCCCGACATTGATTCCGGTCGGCGGGAAAAAACCGACCACGATGATGCATCCGGCAAGGCCGACAAGACATGTCAAGCCCCTCGTCCCTTTCCAGATTTGGAATGCGCCAGAGCCGCGCGACGGTCGGCCGAGTTTCATCCCTGCGGCAAACATCATCACATACATGATCATGTACATTTCGGTGCTAAGCGCAGTCAAGAACCAATAAAAGGCGTTGATGCTCGGCAGCAAGACGAACGCAAGGCAAAAAACGGACACGAGAACCGCTTGGGCGATCATGATCCGGACTGGGACTCCTTTCTCGCTCGTTTTAGAAAAGAAGGAGGGAAGAAATCCATATTTAGCGGCTTGCAAGAGCCCCTTGGAGGGAGAAATGAGCCAGTTGATGATGTTGCCAAGGCTGCCCACGATGATGAGGAGCGCCAGAATCACGCCAGACACTGGCATATTGAAGCTCGCGAAAAATTGCGTGAAGGTCTGCATGATTCCGTCGACCAGGCGGATCTCCTTTTCAGGAATGACGGCCGCAATCGACAAAGATCCGAAAAGCATGGTCACAACCAGGACCAATACAGAAAGACCCATCGCTCTCGGAAAGTTTCTTTGGGGGTCTTTGATGTCGCTCACATGAACTCCCGATAGCTCCATCCCTAAAAAAGAGGCCATGATCGCAATGAGAGAGACCCAATTGTCGGAAGTTTTCAGCGTAGGGAAAATATCCTTTGCTCCGAATGAAATTTGGATCGCGTGGCCGGAAACCCACCAAGCGATGCCGAAGGCAATGAGGAGCAGCATCGGCAGAATCGTCCCGATGATGACGCAAAACGTGTTGATCTTCGCCGACACGCGCACGCCGCCCATGCTCAACGCGGTCAATCCCCAGAATACGATCAGGATGATGGCAGCGAGGAACCCTTTATTTTGCGCGAGCGCTGGATCGTAGAGATAAGCCGCGGTTCCGGCAATGAAAGAGAGAATCGTCGGATACCAAACGACGGTATTGATCCACTGCAGCCAAATAGCGACCATGGCCGTTTTATTGCCGAACGCATGCCGCACCCAATGAAAAATGCCCCCTTCTTCGGAATATCGCGAGGAAAGCTCGGCGGAAAGGAGAGAGACGGGGATGAGAAAGACAATTGCGGAGAGGACAAAGAAAAAGATGAGCGAGCTTCCGAAGAGCGCCTGCGAGGGGAGATTCCGGATGCTGTCGATGGCCGAAACAACCAAGCACACGAGAGAAAAGAGAGTGATTTTTTTGCTCATAACTTGAGTATAGGGCGATGCCAGGAAAAAAGAAAATGATCTATTTTGCTCTGGGGTGGGCCTTGTCGTAAACTTCCCGTTTGAGTTTGGCGGAAACATGGGTGTAGATCGTCGTTGTGGAGAGCGTCGTATGGCCGAGCAGCATCTGGATCGTTTTGAGGTCCATCCCATTTTCTAGCCAATGGGTCGCTATGCTGTGGCGGATCGTGTGGGGCGTGATCCTCTCGGAAAGTCCGCTTGCCTTGAGATACGCCGCGAAATTCCGATCGATCGAACGGGGGGAGAGCCTCGTGCCCCATTTGTTCAAAAAAACGGCCTCCGGATCCTTTTCTATGAAAGGCCGCTCGGGATGGTTTAAATAATTGCTGATCCATTCCGCCGCCGTTTTCGTAATGGGCGTCTGCCTCTCCTTCTTCCCTTTGCCGAAGATGCGGAGCGTTTGATTTTTCAAGTCGCAATCGGCGCGCCTCAAAAAGGCAAGCTCGCTCAAACGGAGGCCCGAGCTGTAGAAAAGCTCCATGATGGCCCGGTCGCGCAGGCCCAAATAGGTCGAAGTATCGGGCTGGGAAAAAAGGATCTCCACCTCGGGGTAGGTGATCCATACCGGAAGCCTTTTTTCTTTCTTCGGGCTCTCGATCTCTTCCAAGGGATTTTCCTTTACGAGTTTTTCCCGCATCGCGAATTTAAAAAAACTCCTAAGGGCCGAAAGGCGCCTTAAAACGGTCCGGACGCTCATTCCGCCTTCATGGAGGTGGGAGAGATACCGGCGGACGAGCCGTTTGGAGATCGGTTCTCCCTTTGCGAAAGCGGCGAGAGCCTCCAGGTCGAGCCGGTAGGCTCTCAGGGTATGCTCTGAGGCCCCGCCCGCGAGCCCAAGGTGGGACAAGAAGCGCGCCATGGCCTGGCTAAATTCTAGCATTGAGATTTCCTTTTCCTCATGCTAACATGAGACCATGATTACCCTGGAAAAGATCTCCAAACGGGTGGGAACCCGGACCTTATTTGAAGAGGTCACTTTCACCTTCAACGAGGGATGTCGGTATGGCCTCACCGGGCCGAACGGCTCCGGCAAGTCGACCCTCCTCAGGATCATCATGGGTTTAGAGCCCCAGACGACCGGGATCGTGACGCTGCCGAAAAAAGTCGGCTTCCTGA
>CAYTXY010000211.1:0-2826 GCA_964441355.1 uncultured bacterium | reverse complement strand
TTAAAGTAACATCTGCGGCAGCGGTAAGGTTTGCTTGGAATTCGCGGTTGAACGCTTCCACAGTCATATCCCCGGGCAAGGTGCGCTCGAGGTGAAGATGCGGGATGGCGGCCGCTGCGGCCTGCTCGAGGGCCTCGGGACCAAAAATCTGGGCCACGATCTCATCGAGGCTTAAGAGGCCGCAGGATTGCCCCGAATCGTCGATGACGATCGCGACGCTCTGGTTATTGCGGCGGAACTGCTCCAAAACATCGAGGATCGATGTCCCTTTGGTAACAAACCAAGGGGGCCTTGCGTGGTCGATGACGCGCCGGGACTCTTCCACTCGCAAAAAATCCCGCAAATGTGCGACGCCCACGATATTATGGGGAACTCGGTGGTAGACAGGAACGATCGGGGCATAGTGGATGCTCAAGAGATGGCGCACGTCGGCCACAGTCGCGCTCGTCGGCGCCATTTGAACCTGCGTCAGCGGGGACATGAGCTCTCCGACAGTTCGGGTTTTCAGCTGGAAAATCCTCCCTGCGACTTTATTGAACTCATCCTCGTCTCCCCTCTCTTTTTCCTCGAAAGCCATCCTCACTTCTTCCCGGGAGAGAAAAAGCGGGGTGTCGACAGGCTCTCCCATGAGGCGATGGATGAGGCGGGAGAGGGCGTCGAAGGCCCAAATCACGGGAGAGAGGATCCGGGCGAGAGCTGCCATCACAGGAACCAAAAACATGGCTGCTTGTTCAGGGTGGCGCCGCGCCGCGAACATCGGGGAGAGCTCGGCGAACACGATCACGATCACTGCCTGGGTAATTGGAGATAGGTCGGGATTCAGATGGATCGACTCATAGAACCTGCGGGCGCATTCGGAACCGATCTGGAGGGCCATGTTGATGCCAATCAGGGTCGTTCCGAAGAGACGCGACGGACGGTTCAGAAGATAATTGAGCCAAATCGCCCTTTTTTTTCCTATGCTCACATAATACTGGAGGCGCACCTTGTGAAATGAGATGCAGGCCATTTCGAACAAGGCAAAGACGCCTTGCACAACGATGGCTAAAACCGTAAAGAGCAAGAAGAAAAGCCAGTTGGGAGTCACTTGGTCCCCCCAAGTCGCCTCACATAGACGCGCCGGATCCGGTTGGGGTCTGCAGCAAGGATGTAGAACAAAAATTGATCGTTGGCATACTTGGTCCCAGGCGTTGGAATGTCTCCGAGCTGTTCGACCAGCCATCCTCCCAAGGTCACGATATTCTCTTGAGATTTGAGAGGGATGCCGAAAATTTCCCGAAATTCGGAAAGCTCGAGTTTCCCGCTCGCGATGATCACATCATCGGTAGACCGGGTATATCGGCTCTTCGCATCCCGCCTATCGGAGATCTCCCCCACCATGGCCTCGATCAGGTCCTCTTGAGAAATCAACCCTGAAATGGCGCCATACTCGTCGACGACGATGGCTAGGCTCTCCCCTCTTTCCCGCATGTTGCTGAGGAGCGTCCAGCATTTCGTCGATTCAGGGACGTAATACGGTTTTTTCAGGATCGGAATGAGGTCTTTAGGAGAAGCAATCTGGTTTTGATGAAAAAAGAAGCGTTTGGTCGAAAGAATGCCGAGAAGATGATCCAAATTTTCTTCGCAAACAGGGACGCGGGTCGTCTCGAGATCCACGAACAGATGCTTGAGCTTTTCCAGCGGCTCGTCTGTCGAATAAAAGAGAATTTCCTCTCTCGGCCGCATCCTTTCCTTGACGATGGAATGCTGCAGATCGAGGGTACCGCTCATCAGCCTGACCTCTTGGGGAAGAAGCACCCCCTTTTCTTCAGAGGTTTTTAATACGTGGCGGAGTTCATCGGCCGAAATTTCCTTCTCTTTATGGAAGAAAAAAAAGAAAATCCTGGAAATCCAACCGGTCGCTTTCGTCAAAGGGTTGCGGATCGGCCTGAGGATTCGTGTGGCTGAAGAGATAAACGGCGCTGTCCGGTAGGCGACTGCCGCGTTATTGGTCATGGCGACCGATTTTGGCAGCACTTCCCCGAAAACGAGGGTGAGCGCCAGAGGGATCCCCACTTTTAAAAGCCAACTGGGATACGCGTTGAATAGGGTCGAAACGGTATTTTGGACGAGAAGATTTGCCAAGACATTGAGCATGAGGATCGTAACGAGGATGTCTCTCGGACGCGACATCATTTTGGCGATCAGCGTCAGCCTGGGATCGCCTCTCCCCTTATACGACCTGAGGGTCAATGGCGAAAGGGAAAAAAGGGCTGTTTCGGCAGCCGAGAAATAAGCCGAAGAGAACAGCAAAAAGATCAAGAGAACGATGAGAAACGCAGTCATCTCGTGAAGTGAACCTTGAGCCACCCTTCGGGGACGACTCCAAGATCTCGCATGAGGATCATTTCGATCCAGCTCGGGTCGCTTTGTGATTCGATCTGGAGGCGAAAGCGTTCGCGCTCTTGGAGGGCGAGCATCTTCTGCCCTTGCACCTCCTCAAAACGGCCAGTCAGTTCGGCAACTTGGGCTTTCTTCCCGTTGATGAAATGAAAATATACGCAAATTGCCGTAAGGCAAACACATACGACCCACCACCACGCCCGCCACCAAGATCCGTCTACTGTTGCCATGAGCCCTATTATCTCGATTTCTGATTTGATTTAAAGAGTCAGATCGACGGGTAGGTGATTTCCATCTGCTTCATGTATTTCCCTTTCCGGTCGGCATACGATATCTCGCAGATTTCTTCGGCCACAAAAAAAAGGACTTGAGCAAGCCCTTCGCCTGCGTAAATTTTTGCAGGCAAAGGAGTTGTATTCGAAATTTCCAAGGTTACGTAGCCTT
>CAYTXY010000210.1:0-2862 GCA_964441355.1 uncultured bacterium | reverse complement strand
CGACGCGGACGAAAAAGGTGGCGGCCGGATGCTGAATCAAATGCTCATTCAGATCAAGACGCTGTTCCATGAAGTCGTCTGCAGGAGAGGGAAAGCCCGCTTTTACTTGTGCCGCGAAGAAGGGGAGGGGGCACGCCATTCCGATCTTAGGCTTAAAAAAGGTCAAGGTCATCCCTTAATCTTGCCACTGATAGAGGGAATTTGCAATGCATAGTGGATAATAGACCTCTTGAAAAGCCTTTTCGAACATCGGATCGGCCATGTAAACAATCTCTTTGCCATCGAAGAGGGGCTTCATGGAAAAGGGAATATAAATCCCGTTTTGCTGCATCTCGAGCTCTAAAAACCAATCGGTGAACTCTGCATTGCCGTCCTTGAATTCGACGACGACGCTCCCCGTTTCCATGTTCATGAGCTTTTCGCCGTAGAGAAATGGAGACACAGTTATGAGAAATATAATCTTCGAAATGACATGCATTTACTCATCAATATTACGTGAGAATTTAATTGTCAATACGATTTACAATTACAAATTTTGTACGAAATCTTTACGATTCATTTACAGTTTAAGAGTCTTCGTCTTTGAAGAGCGACTTGAAATCTTTATTCTTTTCAGGCTCGCCGAGAATGCGGCGCGCACGATCATCCGGGGCAGGAGATGCCGAGGGGAGGAGAAGCTTGAATTCCTCGCAGAAATTGGCCGCTTCGCGGTCTCGGATATATTCGGTGCCGGGCACCAGGCAATCATTCGGCTTGCCCGACGCGTAGTAACGGCAATTTTTACAAACATGGAGATCGGAGCTGCAATGAGGACAGGCGGCGCGAAACCCAATTTTGATGGGAATCTCGCTGACGGGCTTGCGGCATTTCCAGCAATAGATCAACGGATCCACTTAAGTCCCCACTAGACTTGCCTGGCTCGGACGGAAACATTCATATTGACGTTGATGAGGAGCGCCTCGCACTCGGAGTCCCAGCCGCTATTTTGGCCGATGATGACCGCATCCGCGAGCGCCCAGTTTTGAAAGAGGTCGAAATCGTTTGCGGAGATTTCCCAATGGATCGATTCTCCCGACCCATTCGTGACGATCAGCTCGCCAGACATTCGATCGATCCCGGTGATATACATCGTATGCTTCCCATAGGCAAGAGGCCCAAGGAAGAGATTGGCCTCAAGACACACCCCCGTATTCTCATTGACGATCCTGTAGGCGTAGCGGGAAAACCATTGGTGGTTCTGGGTGATGGTGAGAGGATCGTTCGAGCGCCAGCCCAGGGCTTTATAGCCGTCGTAGCGGCAGATCTTCCAGACGGAACCGTCTTCCAATTCCACCGAATCGCCCAAAGCCGATACGCCGATCAGACTATGCGTCGAGGCGGGATAGTAAAGAGGGGGATATTCGTCGAAAAGATATCCACAAATGTTGCTGGCTGGGAGCGCCGCAAGAAAAAGGACAATGATGAACTTAACCATAACACCTCGAAATGGGTGGATCTTATCAATACTTCTTCATTTTTTGACAACGAAAAGTGAATGGCATAAACAGAAAAAATGGTGGCAAGACCGTTTTTCTTCGGCGCGCTTGTTATGGCTCAACTTATGCAGGCCGCAGGCCCGCCCGATTGGATTTCATTTGCCGCGGGACTCTACGACATGATGAGGCCCCGCCACAGGACTGCCGAATTCGAAATCGAATACAAGTTTCACGTCCGCCGCTTCGGGTCCCCGATTCCATGCCTCGAATTCCTTCCCCTTGTGGGATTGATGACAAACGTCAAAAAAGGAGGCTATCTTTACTCCGGGCTCAATTTCGACTTCGTATTCTTCAAGCATCTCCAATTTGCCCCCGGATTTGCCGCCGGCTATTATTGGCCGGGGGATGGCAAGAACCTCGGCTACCCCCTGGAATTCAAGTCAGGGGTCGAATTAGGATGGCAATTCTCCGATTATCGGCGCCTAGGGATCCATTTCTATCATCTTTCGAACGCCAGCATCGGGAAAAAGAATCCGGGGGAAGAGTCTCTTGTCCTTTACTATGATATCCCCCTCACGAGAGGATTTCCGTTCCGCTCCGGCGATCGTTGAATTCTAATCTTCAACACATTACCAGCACTTATAAGTATATTCATTTAATTTGATATTTAATTAAATTTGTTATAATAATTAATACAAAGCAGATTTTGGTAATTATGAGCCGCGAACTGCCGTTCGACCCATTCCCTTTTTTGCACGGGCCTCATCATCAGACGATTATCGCTTCGCTTTTCAATTTTCTCTTCGAGCCTGCCTCCGAGCAGAAAATCGTCCATCTGCCGGACGGAGATAAGATCTCTCTCGAGATCACGACTCCGCGCGAGTGGAAACCTCATGAACCGACGGTAGTCTTGGTCCATGGGCTTTGCGGTTCTCATAAATCGCCGAATTTGGTGCGGATGGCAAAGCGGCTGGAGCCGTTAGGGATCAAAACCGTCCGGTACAATATGCGCGGCTGCGGGTCGGGCAGAGGGCTGGCCAAACAGATCTATCATAGCGGCCGCAGCGAAGACGTATTCGAATCGATCAAAGCCATCCAGAAGGACTCGCCCGCCTCCCCGATTATCCTCGTCGGGTTTTCCTTGGGGGCGAATATTGTTTTGAAAATGAGCGGGGAGCTAGGCTCTCTTGGCCCCTCTTTCATTCAGAAAACGATCGCCGTGAGCCCTCCTGTCGACCTCTATTCGAGCATTTTGATGATCGGGCATCCCGACAATGCGATGTATGAGAGGTACTTTTACAAGCTTTTACGGGCGGATGTCCATTACAGGCACAAGAAATTCAAGGATTTGCCGAGGATCCATCTGCCTCGGTATCTGAAGATCTAC
>CAYTXY010000209.1:0-2881 GCA_964441355.1 uncultured bacterium | reverse complement strand
AAATTTACGCAGGCGATGAATCCTGTCATTATGCTGGACGAAGTGGACAAGATGGGGGCAAGCTATCAAGGAGACCCCGCTTCAGCTCTTCTAGAGGTGTTGGACCCCGAACAAAACAAGGATTTTCTAGACCACTATCTCGATGTCCGGTGCGATTTGTCAAACGTCCTTTTCATCGTGACGGCAAACGTCCTCGATACGATCCCCGAACCTCTGAAGGATCGGATGGAGATCCTCCGGCTCTCGGGCTATATTGCAACGGAGAAGATCGAGATCGCCAACAAATACCTCGTGCCCCGAAACCGGAAGAACATGGGCCTCAAAGCGAGCGATATCACATTCACCAAAGGCGCTTTGGCCCAGATCATCAATGGGTATGCGCGCGAAGCGGGAGTCCGGACGCTGGAGAACATGATCAAAAAGACCATGCGGAAAGTGGCCTTGAAGATCGCCAAGGGACCCAAGGCTGCAAAGACAGTGATTTCCGAAAAGAATTTGTCGACCTATCTCGGCAAACCGATCTTTACGAGCGACCGGTATTACAAAGTCAACCCAGTGGGGGTGGCGACAGGGCTTGCCTGGACATCGATGGGAGGCGCGACGCTCTACATCGAAACGGTGAAATATCCGGCCGAAAAGACCGAGATGAAGCTGACGGGCCAAGCCGGCGATGTGATGAAGGAATCGGCGCAGATCGCTTGGACTTTTGCGCAAAGCAATGTGGCCCGGTACACAGGCGGGCTCCCCTTTTTCGAAAAATCGCAGATCCACATCCATATTCCCGAAGGGGCGACCCCGAAAGACGGCCCCTCCGCAGGGATCACTATGGTCACCGCCCTCCTTTCGCTCCTGTTGAACAAGCCCATCCGGGAAAATCTCGCCATGACGGGAGAGATCACGTTGACCGGCAAGGTGCTCCCCATCGGCGGCTTGAAAGAAAAGCTGATCGCCGCGAGGAGATCCAAAGTGAACGTGCTCATTTTCCCAAAAGAAAACCTGCGCGACTATGATGAATTGCCCGAGTACCTGAAGAAGGGGCTCGAGGTCCATTTTGTCAATGATTACGACGATGTTTTTAAAATTGCTTTCCCCCAAAAAGGAACTCGACATGCCCGCGTGGCTGCAAAAAAAACTCGTTGAACCCAACGCGTTGGAAGAGAAGGCGGCGGCTTTGAGGAAGCGAAAGCTAACGATTGCAACTCTCAACGGCTCCTTCGATTTGCTCCATGCCGGCCATCTTTATATTATCCATGAGGCCTCCACGCAGGCCGACAGGCTGATCGTCGCCCTCAACTCGGACTCATCGATCCAACAATATAAATCCAAGGACCGCCCCATCGTCCCGCTGCGCTTTCGCCTCGAGATGATGGCCGCCATCGAGTTCGTCGATTTCGTCACTTGGTTTGACGAGGTGGATCCTCGGGCGTTTTTAGAGAAGGTCAAGCCGGATGTTCATGTGAATGGAGTCGAATACGGAGAAAATTGCATCGAGGCCGCGACCGTTAGAAAAAACCGCGGGCGGATCCATCTCGTTGCAAGGATCGAATCTCTTTCCACCTCAAATATCATCGATAAAATCAGATGCGTTTAATCGGCACCCTTGGCAACGAAAATTCAGCGAGAAGGATCACCTCCTACTTAAAACAGAAAGGGATCGATAGCAATTGTGAAATTGCGTTTGATGCCAATACGGGCCAGATGTCGTATCAGCTTTGGATCTTGGACGAAGACAAGATCGCGATTGCAGCGGCCGATTTCGACCGTTTCCAAAAAGGACCCTCCGATGCTGAATTCGACGCCCCCGTGCATTTGCGGATGGAGGAAGCTGAGCCCGTCCCACAAGAAGTAGAAGAAGAACAAATCGAGCGGCGGGGGATGGCGGGAAAAAAGACTCCTCTCACTTTTGCCCTTCTCATGGTTTGCTTCCTGGTTTTTATCTATAACGGCTTCCAAGAGCTCCCGATGCGGGAAGAAGGGCTACAAAACGTCTTTTTGATGACCCCGATTCAGGTCTCGCTCCTCTACGACGTCCCCCCTGCTATCGAAGCGCTGGAAGAGATGCTCGAGCAGCATCCGGTCATCCCAGGACAAAAAATGGAAAATTTGGCGCCCGAAGTGCAGGCGCGCCTCCAAGAGATCGAAAAATTGCCGATGTGGAAGGGGATCTACGATTGGGTGATCTTAAAAGTCAAAGGTCAGGACACCGCGTCTGCCGAGGGGCCTTTATTTTTAAAGATCCGGCAGGGAGAAGTATGGCGTCTTTTTTCTCCTTGCGTCCTCCATTCTGAATTCCTCCATATCCTTTTCAATATGATTTGGCTCTGGGTTTTAGGGCGTCCCATCGAGCAGAGGATCGGCTTTGCAAAAACGGGGGTCCTGACTCTTTGTTCGGGCATCGTTTCCAACACCATCCAATATCTTGTCAGCGGCCCTTTTTTCATCGGCTATTCAGGCGTCGTGATGGCTCTTGCGGGGTTCATTTGGATGCGAGAGAGGCTAGCGCCTTGGGAAGGATATCCTTTGAACCGGACGACCATCCTTTTCCTCGTACTTTTTGTCGTGTCGATGTTCGCCCTCACGTTCGCCTCCTTTTTCTTACAAATTTTTACGAGCGTGGCCTTCGCTCCCAACATCGCCAATACGGCCCACATCGCTGGAGCGTTGATCGGGGCGTTTTTGGGCCGGCTTTCGTTCTTTTCCCAAAGAGTAGCGGCATGAGCGCGCGCGACTTGATCATTTTGGGGTGCTCGAGCCAGCAGCCCACCCGCTTCCGCAACCACGGAGCCTATCTTTTACGATGGAATGACGAAGGGCTCCTCTTCGATCCAGGCGAAGGGACCCAGAGGCAATTTATCTTCGCCGATATCGCCCCCCCTTGCGT
>CAYTXY010000208.1:0-2907 GCA_964441355.1 uncultured bacterium | reverse complement strand
CTGAATCAATTGAGGCGCCATCGGGTTTCCAACGGGCGCCGCATGCAAGACAGCGATTGATATAATGGATAGCAAAGCTAACGAGAGCTTCTTTAACATAAATATTTTGAAATCGTCCTAGAAAGAGATACCATACCCGGGCGTTAATGGAAAGAATTAGTTATATTCTTCTTGACGAGGCAATAGGATCCAGGGAGTCTTGCTTTCGGGCTCAAGCCACTGCTTCCAATCATTCATTGGGGCCCCCTGCGTTCCGACACGATTCAACCGCCAAAGTTCCGTCTGCCCGGTAAATGCATTCGCCACAAATCCAAAAAACCATCCTGACCAATTGGTGTCGGCAAATAGAAGGAGATGGGGATAGCTAAATCCGAGCCGACGGATTTGCGAGGCGATCATTTCATCCCAATCCACTGTTGTATAGGGCGTATGCATCGCATTGAGCAAAATCGATTTCGCTGTTTGATGAAGTTCGAATGCGCCCATGAAAGGGCTTCTTACATTTAAAATCGCTTGCGAAATGTTTTTATTTTGCACCGGTTTCAGGATGTCTGTTAATGCATCGCGAATTTGATGGCCAGATATCAGGAATACCTGCTCAAAAAGATGAGAATCGACCAGTCCCGAATGATCGGGTCTGCCGCGAACCATTTCTAATGCGTCCAGGAGATACTGGCGCAATTGGGAGGGGGTTTGGGCCTCGCTTTTCTGCCGGAATAAGTGGAGAAACAGGGCTTTTTGCGAAACCGGCAATTTTTCGCTTAAAGTGTGGGCGATATATTCTTGGATCTCCTCACTGCATTTCCACTTTTTTGCCGCGGCGGCATTTTCTTCGGCTTTACTTTCCGCAAGTTCTGGCAAAAGATCGAGGCGAAGAACAAAGGCATGAGTTGGAGAATGGAACAGAAGATTTGCTCTTTTTTTCTCTTTGCTCAAAAACCGGAGAAGTTCCATGGGGCTTCGGGGTGTGATGGCAATTTCGGTCAAGGGATCGCTTCGGCTGTAATATGCCTGGAGAAGGGTCTGCATGGTGCCACCAGAGACGTAATCCCACGGCGTTTTCCTGCCGGCTGATCGAGACCTTTTCTTTGCCTCGTCTATAAATTCCTTCTCCTGGATAAACTGGATCAGTTCCGTAATTATGATAGAAACGAACTCTTTTTCTAGACCTGGAGGCATTTCCACTTCGTTTTCCACGGCGGCAAAAAAGGAGCGAAGCGACTGAATGTATGTTTTTTCCTCGTAAATGAGCTCCCAAGTCGAAGCATCCGCCCTCCCGTGCTTGTAAAGCAGGCGAAATCCCGCTGGGCTGTCTTCAAATATCTCTTCCTCTTTTTCCGCAACCGTCGGATCGAAGACTTCTTGAAAATATTCCTGTAATTTCCTGTCAAAATGCTGCATCAACGCAGCAAAGGAGCCGGCGATTCCCTCGGCCAAGCGGGCAGTTCGGTCGTGTTCATCTTGAATCGATTGCATTTCATGGACCGTTCGGCTCATTTGCGCTTGCAGTTCGTACCTTTGAGCATCCATAGCCCTAGCAAGGAGCGACTCCAAAGAACGAACCGCGAAGACAGCTTGTTCGTAAAGGGTCTGCAGCCTCTGGATTTGAGCATTTGCTTCCTGGAGCTTGCGATTGATTATCCGATAAAGGAAATCGGCGATTCCTCCTTTTTGTTCAGCATGCATCCCCAAACTGACATAGAGATTCCACTTAGCGAAATCGGTTTTTACATCGCAAAAAGAGGCCACTGTATACTCCCAAACCCGGAGCATTGAACACTCCGTCAAGGCCTGGAAAGCCAGCCTTGCGGCTTTGAACCTCTTTTTCCAATCCGCTACTTTTTGCGCCCTAGGAGAGGGGGGCTGGTAAAAAACAGCCCCTTCTCTTGCGATTTTCGGCCCCATTTGGATTTGGGCCAGATATTCTTCATCTGCCACATCATTCTCCGTGAGTCCTGCGGCTTTCAAACTGAGCTCGCGCAGAATCTGTTCGGGGGTGCTCATCGTTTCCAGATCTTGGAGAGCCTCCTGAAGCCTTTTCGCTTTTTGAGCGAGCGGCTCTACCGAGGGGAGCAAATGGGCGGCCGTTAGGCCGGCAATCAGCCCCGGGGAATAAGCAAGCTGGTCCACTGAATGAATCTGTCTGCCGAGGTCCCCTTTGCCGATAGATGGGCACATGGGCACCGCATATTCCCTCCCCAAAAGAACTCTCTTTAGTTGGCCTATGCTGAGAAGCTCGTAGAGATCCTTAAAAAACTGGATGGGTTTTTTTTGAATCAGGATGGCTGGTGCAGTGGCAAAACAAGATCCGGCTGTCTGTCTGAGCAGGGTCAGCCAAGCGGCAAGGACCGCGCGGCGAATGTGATAAGTTTGAAGGGTCTTGATCGATTCAGGCCAGAGGGTCTCTCGGATGATTTCCTCAGCTCTTCGATTCGCTAAGGGCGGGGAGAATTTCCGAATCCAATTCCAAACTTCCCTTTCTTCTTTCAAGGCTCTCAAACAGTCGAGCAAATGCGCGTAGATTAAGGGATCGCCCTCTCTCTTCGGTCCCAGGGCATAGACTCCCCCCTCGAGATGCGCAACCAATGACCCTAGAAGGTCCTGTTGCAGATCTCCTTTTTCGTCGATGAGGAGCGAGGCGATCCTCCGGCCAAAATGGCGACCGCGAAAACGGAACGCGTCTTGGAGTGAAGAGATCTCCAGAAAAAAGGAAATTTGCGCCTCGAAATCGAGCTCGAGCCAATCTGCGAAAGATCCGGGGCGCACTGTCCGTAGCGCTTCGAGAAACTCCGTCTCGAAATTCTTCCAATCCATAGTGCTAACCCGTCCCCCAAATAGGTGACAAATGGCTAGCTGCGGCTCCCTTCGGGCCGATTCGCATTCGCTCATCTGCTCCGCACTGCGAAG
>CAYTXY010000207.1:0-2907 GCA_964441355.1 uncultured bacterium | reverse complement strand
AGTAAACTCAGAGAGTTTGCAAGAGCGAAGACGAAGGCCCGCAGTTAAAAGACGCCCGCAATTGTGAAAGTTAATTTTGATAAATGGTATGAGTTGTCATTATGAGCACTGAACGGACCGGAATGCCTCCCATGGATCATGGCAAAGCCGCAACGGATACGAAGGCAGCCCGCGAAGAAAAGCAAAAAGTCGAAAAGGTGCGGGAAATCGACGCCGATGAAGAAACGCAAAGGCGCAAGAAAAAATTCCAGATGTTGATGGGCGATGAAGATATGCCCGTCGATTTGGAGCCGCGGATGCCCAGCCCATTCGAAACGGAATTCTATGCCGCCGCCGGTTCAGTTCCCGATTCAGTCTCCGGGCCGGGAGTTTCGGCGACGGCGGGCGGCGTTTTCGGAGGAACGCCTCCTGAACTCGGCGATGTAGAAGATTCGATCGTGCCGAGCCCTTCCTATTCTCCGCCTCCCGATATCACTTCCATGCCGCAAGCAGCTTCTGAAGACGAATCGGACAGCGATCTTCCCCAGTCAAACAATTTTTGGGACGATTTGGATTTCCCTCCCGATCAACCTCTGCAACAGCCCCTCTTCCAAGAAACCCCCCAATCCCAAGCCCGCTCTCAGCAACAAAGTCCTGAAACGAACCAGCAAGCGCCCGGCCAAACGAACACCGCTCAACCAAAGCAAAAAAAATCTGGCCCAGGAGTTCAATCAAAAGGAAAGGTTTCTTCCCCACTGGGACCTCCAGGAAAGCCGACCCCAAAAGCCGCAGCGCCGCAGGCGCAATCCACTGAAAAGCCTCCTTTTTTTGCCGCCAAACCGGAGAAAAAAGAGGCCGGGAAAAAAGCCCAGCCTCCAGTGACGTCCCCTTTCGAAGAAAAAACGGGAGAGACGTTTCCCCCGCCCGCTCGCAAAGGAGCAGCTCCTTCTCCTGTAAAAGGGTTTGAAGAGAAAGAATCGGAGGAGATGCCCACATCATCCTACGCTGGATCTTTGGAATCCCCTCAGCAGATCCCTGCCTTGCCGCCAGGCAGAAGGGAAGCCGCTAAAGGGAAAGGAAAAGCAGAAGAAGAATCTTCCGAAATTCCGGCTCCCCGCGGCATCGCCGGGGATAATGTCGTCCCCTTTAAGGCCGAGGCGGAATCGGGCGGCGAAGGAAGAGGCCGGCGCGGAGAAAAAGAGCATGGAGTGGAAATCGTCTCCCCCTCTTCGCCCTCTCTGCCTGCAGACATCCAACCGATCGCCCAAGCCGCCTCCATGCAAGCAGCGCCTTATTTGCGCCCAGAAACTCTTTCTCTGTATTATCAAATGGTCGGGACGATCTATGTGATGTCGTCGCCCGCGACGGGAGTATCCCGCACTGAAATCCTGTTGAACAACCCGGCTTTCGCCGATTCGAAATTCTTCGGGTCGACAATTACCATTGTAAAATATGCTTCCGCTCCCGATTCTTTCAATATCCGCCTCACGGGAAACGACGAGGCCGTAACTGCATTTAAAGACAATATTCCCGGATTGATGACCGCGTTTCAAAATGGCAAATTCAATTTCAGAATCAACCGCGTTGAGGCTGAATATTCCACCATCAAACCTGTTTTCCGCCGAAAAGAAAAAGGGGAAGAGGGAGGTTTCGGGGGAGATTTTAGAGATAGGAGTAAATGATCATGTCAAAACCTCCATTCGCTTGGTTGAGGAAGATCGCAGCCGAACTTCCCCCGCATGACGCAATCCCTCTTTACGGCAAAAGCCCCCCTTTCGATTGGCCGCGCTTCTCCTCGATGCTCGCATCCCGTTTCGGCATTTCGAAACTCTCGATCCGTGCCGGAGAATAAGCTTGGCGCACCGAAAAAGACCTGAAAACTGGGCTTGGACCGAATTTGATGATCTTACCGATCACACTGTCCCCCATCGAAGGCGATTTGCTTTGGGTCATGTCTCAAGGAGACATCGCCAAACTCACCTCTTGGATGCTGAATGGGAAAACGAGAGTCCGCTCATTTTCTTCAGAGTTGTTGCAGGAAGGCTTTTATCGCTATCTGCTTCTTGAGGCGCTCGATTCACTGCAAGGAATGCAGCCCATCCAAGGTCTGACTCCGCAATTGGGAGAAGGCGCTGAGCTTCCCGAATCGGACGCTCTTTGCCTTGATATCGAAATCAGTTTCGATGACAGTTCTTGCTGGGGACGGCTCTTCATCACTCCCGAATTCCGAAAATCCTGGGTTCACCATTTCGCCCAATTTCCTACGGAATATATCCCGACCGAGCTCGCACGGCAAACCGAATTGGAGATCGGGATCAAAACCGGCTCCGTGCTCCTGCACTTGGACGAATGGAAAAAAATCAAAAAAGGAGATTTCGTCCTCCTAGACAAAGGAAGCTACGATCCCAAAAAGGGTACCGGAGCTGCGACGATCCTCCTCGGGCAAACCCCTCTTTTCAACACCCGCATCAAGCACAATAAAATCGAGCTTCTCGATTACGCTTTTTACTACGAGGAAAATATGGAACAGAAAGCTCCCGGCCACATCCCAAAACCTGCCCCAGAAACCCCCGAAGAGAATTTGGAGCCCGCTGAAGGAGAGGTCGTCTCTCTAAAAGAATTGCCTCTCTACGTAACCGTCGAGCTGGCCCGCCTCCGCATCACGCTCGAAAAGCTCATGCAATTGAATCCCGGCAACATGCTGGAACTCCCCATCACACCCGACCAACCGGTCTCCCTCACCGTCAACGGGCAAGTGATCGGCAAAGCCGAGCTCGTCTACCTCGGCGAATCCCTCGGCCTGCGAATCCTCGAAATCGGTTAGCGGCGGGGGAGGCCCCCAGCGCCCCCCATTTTTTAACCACAGAGGACACAGAGGACACAGAGGAGGGGACCACCCCAATGACGATGCGTCATCGGGGACCCCGG
>CAYTXY010000206.1:0-2943 GCA_964441355.1 uncultured bacterium | reverse complement strand
CACTTCAATACTCCATGATTCCCGTGCGGCGCCGCTAAAACGGCGGCGATTTTGGGCGGCCTTCTCTTCTATGGCTGGAAAAGCCCGTGGGCTTGGATCGTCGCGGTTCCTTATGCTCTACTGATTGGCTTTTCCCGTCTTTACTTGGGCGTCCATTATCCGACGGATGTTTTGGGCGGATATTGCATAGGCCTTGCCATTCTAATTGCTTTTATTTATTCCATCCAGCCCATCGAAAAATTCTGCAAGAAACAGGGAGCCGGTTTCTGCATGATCCTGGGCGTTCTCCTCGCTGCTCTCTATGGGTTTCTAGCGCCAAGCTATTCAGGCTACCGCCTGATGCCCTCGTTCCTAGGATTTTGCCTCGGAGCTTATGGTTCCTACCTATTCCGGCTCAATCCTGACAATCGCCCCACTCTTCCGACACGCATCCTAAACGCAGCCGCTACCATTTTGATAGTCTTCTTCATCTATTTCCTGACCAGGCACTTTCCGGCTCCGATCCAATCCTTCCTCATTGCCTTTTGGATCAGCTTTGCCGCTATCGCGTTCTGTCGCGCTTTCCTTCCTACATTTGATTCTAAAAAGTGAGGGAGCGGCCCAAAGAGCTGCCGAAGAGCATTTTCGTCTCCAATCCTCTATCTGAACTCGCTACGAGGTCCTCATCGAACTTGATCCGTCCTTTCTCAAAAAGGAGAACGATGCAGGATCCCCCGAAGGAAAAAAATCCCTTTTCTTCTCCCTTTTCGACCCTCCTGCCCGCAACATAGGTCTGATGGATTGATCCCACACAGGTCGCACCCACCTCGACAAAAAGAAGCGATCCGAACCTATCCGTCTCGATCTCCGTAATCACCCTCTTATTTTCCCAGAGAATGGGCAAAGATTTGCGCAAAGCGATCGGATTGACTGAGAAAAGAGCCCCTTCGATCTGGAAAGAGGCGCGCGGAACTCCCGCGCAAGGGAAATGAAACCGGTGATAGTCGGTCGGGCAAAGGCGGGCGATGGCCATCGAACCGCTCGAGAACCTCTTTGCCAAGCCCGCATCTTGAAGAAATGAGGAAAGGTCGAACTGTTGTCCTTTTACATAAAAGCCGCCGGCCCTGCTTAAATCCTGAAAGACGAGGTAGCGGCCGTCTGCAGGAGCTGCGGCGCGCTCAGGATCCGGATCGATAGGCCGTTTTTCCGGTTTGAGTTTCCGAATGAAAAAATCATTGAACGAATGGAACTTTCGCGTCTCGAATTCCGACGCGTCGACGTTGAACGCAGAGATAAAAGGCTCTACCTTTCTTGCGCTTGCCGGCCGTTTTTGCAGATAGCCGTAAAAGGCCGAAATCCAAGGAACCCGGGCGAGCAGAGGAAGAAAAAGGAAAGAAAAGAACCGGGCTCCTATCGATTCGCCATATAGAAGGGAAAGGGCCCACCTCCCATAGATCTTCTCTTTTTCGACTTTTCCGGTCTTCCTATCGACGTATTCAATTTGCATGTCGTCTTAGACTAAGTACGAATAGGAATTTTTTCAATAAAATTCCCACCTTTTCACATATGTTTTAAAATCAAAAATCAAGATTATCACAAATTAACGAGGAACAAAAATTTGATTAATAAAATTGGGAAAGTAATCCTTGTGTGAAATGGGGCCACCAACTAAAATTTATTCAAAGTTAGGGTGCTATACCGAGAGGAATTTAAAAATCGAGGTATGGCAAGAAGGCGCCCTGAATTTGTGCCATCAGTGGCTGTCCGACGACGCCACCGGGGTCCCCAAAAACGAATCACGAGCGGTATATGTTTGGTCTCTTAAAAAAAATCTTCGGAACTCACCAATCCCGTCTTTTGAACCGGTATTGGCGCCTTGTGCCCCAAGTGAACGCTTGGGAAGAAAAATACCGCGGCTTAAGCGATGTCGAGATCGCGGCGAAGACAGCGGAATTCAAGGAGCGCTTAGCGAAAGGGGAAACCTTGGAATCGCTCCTCCCGGAAGCGTTCGGCGTGGTGAAGAACGTCTGCCGGCGCCTTTGCGGCACTGACGTCCACGTCTCTGGCTACGAGCAGAAGTGGGACATGATTCCCTACGATGTCCAGATCTTGGGCGGGATCGCGATGTTCTACGGCTCGATCGCCGAAATGCAGACCGGCGAAGGGAAAACCCTCACCGCCTCGATGCCCCTCTATATCCACGCCTTGACCGGAAAACCGGTCCACCTCGTCACCGTCAACGACTACCTCGCCAAGCGCGACTGCGAATGGATCGGCTCGATTTTCCGCCGCCTCGGGATGACCGTTTCCTATTTGACTAATGACGTTCCTCTCCACCTGCGGAAAAGTACCTACGCGAGCGACATCGTGTACGGCACCGCTTCCGAATTCGGGTTCGACTATCTCCGCGACAATTCGATGTCGATGAATAAAAATGAGCAAGTGCAGCGAGGACATTATTTCGCGATGGTCGATGAGATCGATTCGATCCTGATCGACGAGGCGAGGACGCCGCTCATTATTTCCGGGCCCGTCCCCGAAAGCCACCAGATGTACGATGAACTGCAAGAAGGCGTAGCCCACCTGGTCCGCATCCAGCGCGACTCCTGCAACAGGCTGGCGACCGAGGCGCGAAAAATCCTCGAATCGCTTCATCTGGTCGAAGAAACCCAGGAAGCCAAGCCAAAGCTAGGCAAAGAAGACGAAGAGAAGAAACAGGAAGCCTTCCGGAAGTTGTGGCTCGTCAACAAGGGAACGCCGCGCAACAAGATCCTGAAGAGGATCAAGGAAAACCCGGACCTTCGCCTCGAGATCGACAAATGGGAAACCTACTACTTCGGCGAACAGAACAAAGAGGAGAAATTCGCCGCCCTCGCTGAGCTCTACATGGTCGTCGACGAGAGGAATAGCGAATACGAGCTGACCGACAAGGGGATCCAGGCATGGAGCGAATTCCAAAACGGG
>CAYTXY010000205.1:1986-2956 GCA_964441355.1 uncultured bacterium | reverse complement strand
ACGACCTGGGACTAGCCCTCGACGAGACCCGCCAGGCCCATTTTCGGGACTGCCTGGCTAAATTGGGACAAGTCTTCATCACAACGCCTTCTCTTCCCACCGCTCTGGTTGCGCCCCACAAAATTCAAATAAAAAATGGAACTGCTAATTAAATATGTGGCCCCCAAACTTTGAAGTCGAAAAGCGGCCAAAATAATCCAAAAACTAGGGCGGAAAATACTAGTGGATAGGTTCTTTTCTGTTTACAAAAATTCTTAAAATAGGTTAAAATGTTTCATAGAAAATTATAAAAAGGATCGTAAAATGGCCGTAATAACAAATAATTTATCCAATTCTGATAACATCTTAGGGTTTTATCGAAAATTCGCTAGTGATAAAGTCCTCGATCCTGCCCTTAACCCTAAAGTTATTGAATTTGTGAAGAAGATCTTCGATATAATCACTTTGCCTTTTAATGAGCAATTTAAGACCCTTTCGTCGTCACCTAAATATCCAGGCGTATTTCCCTTTTCTCGCGACAACCCCTTGCCTTGCGCAGCAAAGAAGGGTTGCAGAGCTTACGCGCTCATTAGCGAATGTTCTGAAATTCAGTTCGAAGTTAAACACCAGCAATTGTACATATCTGTTTCAGGACCTACACTCTGCGACTGCCCGTATGATGCTTTTCCATCTCTATTCAAATTATGGCTCTCCCCTTCTTCGCAACCAAATGCTTTCAGTGTTCAACTTGGATATTATCCAGATAAAGTCACCCAAGTGCATGGATATTTTCATGAGGATGGTAGATGGGAACCCGGCACCCGTAACTACCCAGACACTTTACCTCTGCTTAAGGACTCTGAAGAATTTTTGAAATATTTTGAAGAGGTTTTCGAGCCTGTAAAGAATGTGGGAAAGAAGTATCCAATCGGTTCAACCATTCCTTTCACAAATTCCAGCCAAACCCCACCAACCACGGCTCAACCCACCG
>CAYTXY010000205.1:0-1886 GCA_964441355.1 uncultured bacterium | reverse complement strand
CTCAACCCACAGCTCAACCCACAGCTCAACCCACAGCTCAACCCACAGCTCAACCCACAGCTCAACCGTCTTCTCCCGCATCCGATCCAGCCGCTAATCAGAGCAATCAAACTGGAAGCTTGCTGCCTTGGCTAGGAGGGGTCGGCGTCCTTGGATTAGGTTTTTATGCAAGACATAAATATAAATCCCGACAAACTCAAAAACTAAACCAGCAGCCCCTGCAGCAGACGACGCCAAAATTGGCTACAAATTTAACTCGCGGACGGGATCGCTTTTCAGCATGAAGTGGGTCTTCCGAAAAAGAAAAGACGGACCCAGCCATCCTGGTTTTTAAAGGTTTTAGCGCTTATCTCATTTTTGATATCTAAGTCGTTTATTTTCAGCTAGAAATAATTAATCACATTAAACAATAGTTATTGATATTTTTACTTAAATTTAGTAAAATTATTATAAACAACAAAATGGAGTTTAATTATGGGTACGCAAGTACAATTAGGTGAATTTGTAGCGGTTCCGCAATGCGCCCCCTGCTTTGCCGATGTGGCAGAAATGCAGGCGATGTTCTTCAGGGCTCAATTGATTCAGGCGCTTATAGTGGAGCATCTCACTCTTCTTTCCCTTCTTGGAGCCATGACAATGCCTCAGCAGGATGCGCAGTTCCATCCTTTTGCAGCCTATTATGTCTATCCAGAGACAGCCTCGTCTTCTCAGCATGAAAGAACGGAGAGCGTCTTTCAAAGGACATTCTATCCACCTCAAGAATCTACAAAGACCGAGTATACACCTCCTCCTGCTCCTCCAAAAATCACACCGGAAGCTACTCCAGAGACCCTTGCCTTTATCCAAAAAGAATTGCCACGCGCTAAGAATGGCGACCCCTACTCGTTTCTCGGACTCACTTCACAAGCGACAAAAGAAGAAGTGAGAGCGGCGTACAAAAAAATCGTCCTGAAATTTCATCCCGATAAATTCAAAGGGGACAAACAGGCCGAAGAAGCGTTCAAAGTGGTGCAGGATGCTTACGAGATGATCATCCCGCCGAACGATAAACCGCTTTCATAAGTTAAAGTTCCAACATTTTTAGATAACTTTCCGCGAGGGGAAAGGGCTCCGCCTTTCCCTTCGTTTTTTTTGCGCTGAAATGGATGAGGATCTGGGTTGCCAGCTTTTTCCCAAGCTGCACCCCTTCCTGGTCGAAGGAATTGATATTCCAGATGAATCCTTGAAACGCCACCTTGTGTTCGTAGTAAGCGAGCAGTGCCCCGAGTGTAAACGGATCGAGCCTCTCGGCCATGAGGATCCGGTTGGGCCGGTTGCCGTTAAATTGCTTGTTCGGATTGCTGTTTTTTTGACCGACAGAGAGGGCGATCGACTGGGCCAAGAGGTTCGAGAGGAGCTTTTCTTGAGACGTTGTATTCTGGATCTCGAGATCGAACGGCTGCTGGCTTTTTTTAAATCCGATGAATTCCAGAGGGATGACGTCGGTCCCTTGATGGATGAGCTGGTAAAAGGAGTGCTGCCCGTTCGTCCCCGGTTCGCCCCAGATGACAGGCCCGGTGGAAAAACGGCAGGGCTGCCCCGATTTGTCGATGTGTTTTCCATTCGATTCCATATCGAGCTGCTGCAAGTGGGCCGGAAACCTCAGGAGCGCCTGCGAATAGGGAATGATGGCCACGGTGGGAAGGTGGAGGAAGTTCCGGTTCCAGATGCCAAGAAGGGCCGAGAGAAGCGGGAGGTTTTCCCGCGCCGGGGCGGTGGCTGCATGGAGATCCATCGCGTGCGCGCCGCGGAGGATTTCTTTAAACCCATGGAACCCGAGGCAAAAACCAAGAGAGACCGCCCCCACCATCGAAGTGGCCGAATAGCGCCCTCCGACAAAATCCCAG
>CAYTXY010000204.1:0-3033 GCA_964441355.1 uncultured bacterium | reverse complement strand
GAAAAATCCCTGAGAGCCAGCATCCCAGGATCACATGGATGAGGCGGTCGACCGATGAGGGGTTGAAGAGCATCTGCCAAAAATCGGGGACGACGGCGCGGGCCTCAGCGCCAGTGCCTACGATCTTGTACCCCGCAGGAGTCTGCATCCAAGAATTAGCCACGACGATCCAGATGGCGCTGAAATGAGCGCCGAGAGCCACCATGCAGGTGGCAAAATAGTGCATTTTTTTGGAGACCCGATTCCAGCCAAACAGGACCACTCCGAGAAATCCCGATTCCAAAAAGAAGGCGAAAATCCCTTCTGCCCCGAGGGCGCTTCCGAATACATCGCCGACATAACGGGAATAGGAGGCCCAGTTCGTTCCGAACCCGAACACCTGCACAAGGCCGGTGGCCACCCCTAAAGCGAACGTCAAAGCGAACACGTTCACCCAAAAGCGGGTGATTTTCTTATACATCGGGAGGTTCGTCCGAATGTACATCCCTTCGACGATCACAAGGAAGAGTCCAAGCCCCACGCTCATGGGAGGATAAATGTAATGGAACATGCTCGTGAGAGAGAATTGAATCCGAGAAAGAAAGAGGGCATCCATGCGGGGGCTATTTTTTCATAAAAATATCTTATACCGAGAGGGATTTAAAAATCGAATTATGGCAAGGCTGCGGACACTTGAAAAAGCTCGGGGGTTCGAGCTTTTTCAAGGGAAGCAGCCCTGAATTTGAGCCAGGCCTTGCCGGCGCCGAAGCAGCTAAACTTAACAAGTTTAGCGCCGGGGTCCCCGAAGACGCATCGTCTTTGGGGTGGGGTGCAGGCGGGACACAAATTCAGTGGCTGTCCGACGCCGCTACCGGGGTCCCCAAAAACGCAGCGGTTTTGGGGTGTGACGTCGCCAGCACCGATTTTTGAATCACGCGCGGTAAACATTGCAAGACTTCAGATTTTCCTTGTAAACACCTCCGAGAAGCTATAAACTATCTACGGCCAAGGTGCGAGTGGCATTGTTAAGTCCAACTTGTCCGCTTGCAAAGATTTTCCCCAGCCTTGTAAAACTTGTTTGATATATATGAGCTTTTTCCATTCGATTGTCCCCTTCCTCGAGGTGCTGATCATCGCGGTAATGCTCAACTATATCCTCTCGCTTTTTTGGAATACCAAATCGATGGACCTGGTCCTTGGGTTCTTCGCCTTTCTCCTGATCTTGGCCACCTCGAATTGGCTCAACCTCCCCGTCCTCCACAAGATCATGGTCTTGATCGGCAACGTCCTCATCATTGGCGTAATCATCATCTTCCAACCGGAGCTCAGGGTCGCCTTGTCCAAATTGAGCCTGAAAGGAAGAAGATACCGGGAGATCACCGAATTCGACAAATTCCTCGACCATCTCGCCAATTCCGTCTACAGGATGTCCGAGAAGAGGATCGGCGCCCTCATCGCTTTGGAAAACGACGATTCACTCGATGAGTACGCCCAAAAGGCCGTCATGCTGAACGGCGAATTTTCCCCAGAACTTCTCGAGACGATCTTTGCGACAAATACGCCGCTTCATGACGGGGCGGTGATCTTGAGGGATAAGAATATTTTAGCTGCGGCCGTCATCCTCCCTTTGGCCGAAGACCCCTCGCAGCTGGCAAAATCGATGGGAACCCGCCATAGGGCGGGGCTAGGACTCAGCCACATGACCGACGCCCTTGTCATCGTCGTCTCGGAAGAAACGGGAAAAGTGTCGATTGCGCGCGAAGGGATCATGACCCGCGGGGTAAAAATCGATCGATTCAAAGGCATCATCCGCAGTATCTTCAACCCTCCTCCGAAAACGACCTTGCAGCGGAAGTTCAACTTGTTGGAGTGGCTGAAAACATGATCACCCTGCTAGAGCGCCTCTTTTTGGACAATTGGCTCCGCAAGCTCCTTTCGCTCATCTTGGCGATGATCATTTGGATGGTCGTCAACCATTCGATCACTTCGACAAAGGTCGTGCAGAACGTCCCTGTGCGGGTCGTCCATCTTCCGCCCGGGAAAACGATCGCCGGGATGCAGGCAAGCGGCATCCTCCATGAACGGGTCATCCTTTCTTTGCATGGAAAAAAGGCGGCGCTCGACGCAATCTCAGAAAAAGACCTGGAGGTTGTCCTCGACGCCGAAGGGAAGCCGAACGAGTGGACCGCTGTGATCGGAAAGAAAGAAATCGTCAGCCTCAACCCCGATTTCAACCCCATGAAAGCGATCTCCAAGGTCGAAGCCTCAGAAAAAACGATCAAACAAAGCAGGCTGGTGACCGAAAGGATCCCCATCATGGTCACTCAGCCGATCGGCGAGGCCCCGAAAGGCTATCAACTCCTCGACGTATTCCCCCCGCAACTGGCCATCACGGTGACAGGGCCCGAAGAAGCCGTAAAACGGCTCAAAACCCGCGGCGGGCTCAAAATGACTTTCAATTTGGCCGATATCTCCAAGACGGAGCTCGACACTTTGCAAGCAAGCGTAAAGCAGGGGGCGGACGAGATCAGCTATTTCGTCCCCAACTCCTGGAAGAAAATCTCGATCCCTTCTCTTTCCGAAACGCCCATCGAGATCGATGACCCTCAAGCCAAGGGGTTGAGAATTGTTTTTTCAAGGCAGGACCTTCTGCCGATCGGAACCCCCATCCCCGTCACCGTCTTTTTCCCGCATAAATACTCCAACATCCTGAACCCCGAAGTCTGCACGCTTGCCGCAAACGATTTTATCGTCGACCGCAGAGGCGTCAAAATGATCACCGCCCCGCTATGCGCCCAAGGGGTCAGCCGCCGCTTTCTCGATCTAGTGAAAGACAGGATTCAGCTCGTGATCGTCGCTCAGCCTAAAACGGAGAGGGAACACCTTCTTTGGAGCGTTCAACTTATCTACCCCAGCGAACTGGAGGACCGGTTCGTCGCCAAAATGATCTCCGAATCGGGCGACGAGGTAAGCGACATCCAGCCCCATCTCAGGGAAGATTTCTTGCGCAACCGCTTCCGGAGCTATACGGACCGGTTCCGCAGTTACACTCCG
>CAYTXY010000203.1:0-3089 GCA_964441355.1 uncultured bacterium | reverse complement strand
TCATCATTGAGCCTTTCGAACGCGGTTTCGGCCATACGGTCGGCAACGCTCTTCGCAGGATTTTGCTCGCGTCGCTCGAAGCTCCCGCGATTATTTCGGTCCGCATCGAAGGCGTTCCCCATGAATATATGGCGATCGACGGGGTCATTCAAGACATGACTCATATTGTCCTGAATCTTAAAGGCGTCCTATTGCGCCGCCTGACTTCGGGAGAGGAACCGAACCCCAGAGAAATCCGCATGATCTCAAAAGTGCTTGATATTACGGATGAAATGATTGAAAAGGGCGGCGGGGAATATGCGGTGACGGTCAAGGACCTGATGAAAAATACCGATTACGACATGGTCAATCCGGATCATCAACTGTTCACGATCACCAAGCCCATGACAAAAAAGGTCGATCTCCGTATCGGGAGCGGAAGAGGCTATGTTCCCTCTGAGCGTCATAGCGCAGTCGACGCCCAAGTCGATGAAATCATTATGGACTCAGCTTTCTCCCCTGTTCGCTTAGTCAATTATTATGTAGAAAATACGCGGGTCGGCCAAGACACGGACTACGACCGTTTGATTCTCGAAGTCACCACAGACGGGAGAATCAGCCCTGTAGAAGCTTTGGCGTTCTCGGCTCAGATCGGCATTCTTCATTTCCAAATTTTCGATCAAGTGAAGACCCATTCGATTCTCTTCGACAAAGGCGAGATGCAAGTCAATCGAGATCGCGATGAAATTCTCGCGAAACTCGCCCTCAAAATCAACGAGATCGAATTGTCTGTCCGTTCCACAAACTGCTTGGCAAATGCCAATATCGATACGATTGGGGAATTGGTGGTCATGCCGGAGAGTGAAATGTTGCGATTCCGAAATTTTGGAAAGAAATCGTTGACCGAGATCAAGCAAAAGCTCGACGAGCTAGGGCTCTCTCTCGGAATGGATCTTAGCAAGTACGGGATCACTCGCGAAAACATTCGCCAAGTCATTCAGACTTATCAACAAGAAAAATTGGGACCCGTCGAAGTATGAGACACGGAAAGCACACATTTAAAGTTGGCCGCACAGGCTCTCACCGGCGCGCCATGTTAGCAAACATGCTAAAATCTTTGATTGAAAATGAGCGGATCGCAACGACAGTCGTCAAGGCGAAGGAACTCCGTCGCCGCGCGGACCGGATGATTACCCTGGCTAAGAAAAATACTCTTGCCTCGAAACGGAGCGCGATCTCCGAGATGAAGATCTCTTTCAATCCATTGACGACGAAAGAAGCGCGTAAAGCGAAAGCTGGCGATAAAGGTTCTTATACCCGCGACCGCCTCGTCATCAATAAACTCTTTGGCGAACTTCGGACCCGCTTCGAAGCCCGCAACGGCGGCTATACCCGGATCATTCGGTTAGGCGACAGAGTGGGTGATAACGCCCCAACCTGCTTTATCGAATATCTCAAATAATTCTATACCCACTCGCTGTGAGGGAATTTGGTTTCGCATGGCGAGTGGTTTTTTGTTTACTTCTGTCCAAAAAATCAGCTATACTTCTCTTTCTTAGTGAGAAATGTGGGCAATGGGAGCTCGTGAATGGCCAAGCGGATAGCGATCAATGGATTCGGAAGGATCGGACGTTTGGTTTTGCGCAACGCCCTTCAAAAGGGAATGCAAGTCGTTGCCGTCAATGATCTTGTTCCCTCTGACAATCTAGCTTACCTATTCAAACACGATACGGTATACGGAACGTACCCCAAGGCGGTATCTTCCGAGCCGAACGCCTTGATCATCGATGGAAAAAAAATTGCGGTTTCAGCTGAGAAGGATCCGTCCCAGCTTCCTTGGAAAGCCCATCAAGTGGATTACGTCGTGGAGTCGACGGGACGCTTTACCCACTTGGAAGATGCAAAGAAACATCTGGCTGCAGGGGCGAAGCGTGTCCTGATTTCAGCTCCGGGCAAAGACGACATGCCCACCTATGTGATGGGAGTCAATCATCAGAAGTACGATCCCAAAAAGGATTTTTGTCTCTGCAATGCTTCCTGCACAACGAACTGTTTGGCGCCGCTTTGCAAAGTCCTCCTCGATTCTTTTGGCATCGAAGAGGGTTTGATGACGACGGTCCACTCCCTTACCGCTAGCCAACCCACAGTCGACGGTCCATCGCATAAAGATTGGCGCGGCGGCCGGGCGGCTGGCCATAATATCATCCCGGCCACCACGGGCGCCGCAAAAGCGGTCACCCTCTGTTTGCCCGAACTCAAAGGCAAACTGACCGGAATGGCTTTTCGAGTCCCTACGATCGATGTTTCAGCGGTCGACCTCACAGTTCGCCTCTCTCGAGACACGACCTATGAGGAAATTGAGAATGCAATGGATGCTGCAGCAAAAACGCATTTAAAAGGCATCCTCGCGACGACCGATGAGCAGTTAGTCTCTTCAGATTTTATCGGCAGCCACTATTCCTGCATTTTCGATAAACTGGCGGGCATAGCGTTGAATCGTCGCTTTTATAAGTTAATCGCATGGTACGATAATGAAATGGGCTATGCCCAACGAGTTGTCGACCTGCTGGAGTATATGGCATCGAAAGAATGAAACCACCTATTTCTTTACTCCATTTTAAGAACAAAACAAAAATTGGAATATCCAGTGAATTTTACACGAGAACCCATTATCGAGACCGTGATCATGCCCCGGGAGGGATGCAAACTCCTAGTGCGCAATAGCAAGGGCGGCGGACTGGAAGAATATTACGTAGATTCTATCGAAGTAGTTTCTTTCGGCCGTTCCTTTTTCTTCCGTTCCCAAGAGAGGCCTAAATCATTTTTAGTCCCTGTGAGCGATTATGAAGTCCTAGAACAGAAAGAGACGCGCATGTCTCTCAAAAACGCGCCCCCTGAGCGATCGATCAAGATTGGCGGAGGCCGCGAAGGGCCTGTTCGCCCTCCCCGCGAAGCCTCTCCTGAAGCTGAAAGCTACGAGCCTCAAGAGAGGGAACATCCCGAGCCCCAGCGCCCTCTGATGGACCGCGACCGCAAGCGGGACAAGAGGCGCCGCGGCCGCCGCGGCGGCGGAGGCCGTCCTGAAGGATCCATGCATGAGATGCGCGAGC
>CAYTXY010000202.1:0-3095 GCA_964441355.1 uncultured bacterium | reverse complement strand
AGACGCTCGATCTTCTCCTCGTCCTTTTTCCCTTCGAAAAAAAGTGTTTTTCATCGACTCCTCTTCGAGTCGAATACGTGGGGCACCCTCTTGCCGCGCAAATCCCGCCATTGCCAAGGAAACCTCAGTCGATACTGGCCCTATTCCCGGGCAGCCGCGAGATCGAGATCGTCCGCAATTTTCCCCTGCAGCTTGCCGCCGCCAAGAAACTAATAGCCAAAGATCCCGGGCTCCAGATCGCCGTATCAGTGAGCGAGAGCGCCTTTCTCCCTCTTATCCGAAGGATTGCAAGAGAAACGCCTCTCCAATATTTCGCAGGCGAGAAGAACTACGAATGGATGAGATCGGCCAACCTCGCGATCGCAACTGCCGGGACTATCACCCTCGAATTAGCCCTCCATGAGGTCCCGACTGTCGTCACTTACGCCATTCGTCCCCTGGATCTCTTTCTTGCGCAAAAAATTTTTCGAATCAACCTCCCCTTCTACTGCATAGTAAATATTATTTTATCTAAAGCCGTGTTCCCTGAACTCTTTGGCCCGAACCTCAATGAAGAAAATCTGGGGGTTTGGGCGACAGAGCTTTGGTTCAATGATGCGGCGAGGGCCAAGGCGGCGGCAGGATGCCGCGAGCTACGCCAGGCGCTTGGGAACCAAGATGCCAGCCATGAGGCGGCCCGCGCGCTGATCTCTCTCGATTTTTAACTGGTTCTTCTTGTATACTCCCTTGCTTATGCAGGAGATGTTTAAAATTTGGGTCGACCACCTCAAGGGTGGCCCAAGTGGCGCCAAGGTTCAAAAGATCTCTCGATCTTTTGATCCTGCCTTTCTTGAGATCGAGGAGAAGGAGCTCAAATTCTTTGCCCCGGTTCAGGTGGACGGAGAGGCCTATCTTGCCGATCAGCATTTAGTCATCCGCCTCAAGGCTCGGACAACAGCGACCCTGCCCTGCGTGATATGCAATGAAATGACTGACTTGGAATTGAAGGTAGAAAATTTTTATCAGGCGGTTGGCATCGATGAGATCGAAAACGCCGTGTACGATTTCGCCGCGCCGCTCCGGGAGGCTCTACTCATCGAGCTGCCCAACTATTTTGAATGCCGCAAAGGCAACTGTCCTGAGCGCGAGAGCTTGGCGCCTTATTTGCGTTTGAGCCCAAAGACGGATGGAAAGAAAAACTTTCCTTTCGCTGACTTAGAAAAAAATTAGGAGAATGATCATATTATGGCAGTCCCACGCAACCGGGTATCGAACGCGAAAAAGAATTCGCGCCGAGCCCACCACGCAAAAACACCTAAAAACCTCTCGGCTTGTTCCAATTGCGGCAAGCAGCGCCTTCCTCACCGGATGTGCCCGTCTTGCGGCCATTATGGCACCCGAGGACCCGTGATGAGTGAAGCGTAAACAGTTTGTCGGCGTCGATTTGATGGGGAGCGACAATGTCCCGGCAGCGCTACTCTCTGCCGCGGCATCGCTTTCTCCTTTTTTGCCATCCCACATCGAGCTCATTGCTATCGGCGCTCCCGATTGCGAAAAAGCGGCAAAATCTCACGGTTTGCATTTTCAGCTGGCGCCCGAGGCGATCGGTATGGAAGAAAGTCCCCTCTTGGCTTTGCGCAGGAAGAAACAATCTTCTCTTTGCGTTGGGTTACGGCTCGTGAAAGAGGGGAAGCTCGACGCTCTCGTCTCCGCCGGCAACACGGGCGCTCTCGTCAGCGCATCGAAAATGATTCTTGGCACCTTCCGGGACATTTCGAGGCCGGCGCTCCTTGCCCTCATGCCGACCAAGAAGCGGCCCGTAGCAGTCCTCGACGTTGGAGCCAACCTCCAGGCGAAAGCCTCCCAACTCGTCCAATTCGCCCACCTGGGCGCCGCCTATCAGAAAGCGCGGGGCATATCGGATCCCAGGATTGGGATCTTGAACATCGGCTCGGAAGCCTCGAAAGGGACCTCCGAGATCCGCCTCGCTTATAAAGAGCTGTCAAAGCTGCCGGCATTTGCAGGCAATATCGAAGGGAAATCGGTCTTTGACGGAGATGTCGACGTCTTGGTGACCGACGGCTTCACCGGGAACATTTTTTTGAAAACCGCCGAAGGGATTGCGAACCTGGTCCTTGACCGGCTCCACGCCCGCATCCCTCATCCACCTTTTTTCCCCAAAGTCGATGCGACTTTGAGGGCCCCTCTTTCGGAAATCCAGGCCCATCTCGACGATCTGCAGCGGCACCTCCATTATGCTGAATATCCAGGCGCGCTTCTCTGCGGCGTCAAAGGGGCGGTCGTCAAATGCCACGGTTACTCGACCCCGGAAGCCTTCGCGAACGGGATCCGTGGAGCCATCGAATTCGCCTCCTCTCATTTCATCACCATCCTCCAGAACCAACTATAGTTGTAAGTTAAAAGTTCCCATAGACATGTCGAAAGCACATCCGCTAAACATTCTTTTTGAATCAGCGCAGGGCCCGCGAAGCGCGGGTAGCAGGGACGCTGGGGACGCAGAGAAATAGAGTTATCCGTTGGACAAGAGAAACTCGGCTTTTTGGAACCGACTACTACCCACAAGTCTTTTTATTCAGACAAGGAACATGATAACGCCGCCCGAGGCGGCTAAGGATGACGCTCTCGAGGTGAGAGCTAAGGATTGACAGGATGCGGAGCAGGTCCTTGATGGGGTTTGGGGCAACGCCCCAACCTCCTAATCTCTTCCCCTGTGCACCCAGCGTCACTGCTACCCGCTCCTCGCGGGCTCTGCGCCGATGAAATTTCGAATTGGACTTGGGCCGCGGACGTGGTTTCGACATGTCTATGGCAGCCATTAAAAAAAGATTTTCATTACCTTGCCCCTAACCTCTTATGGGGTTGCAAAAGAAGGGGGGTTCGTCTATCCTTGACTGCAGTCTTTGTGAAGGCGGATCCTGTTTTATGCATGAAATTTTACTCAACGTCGAATCGAAAGAGGTTCGCTACGCGTACCTGAAACATGGCCTCCTGTACGACCTCGTCATCGACCGGAAAAAATCGCGCCAGATCACCGGAAACATCTATCGGGGACGGGTCACCAATATCCTCCACAATATCCAGTCTGCCTTCATCGA
>CAYTXY010000201.1:0-3103 GCA_964441355.1 uncultured bacterium | reverse complement strand
ATCGTCAGGGAGAACGAGGAAGACCTGTATGCCGGGATCGAATACAGGCAGACGCCCGACGTTTGCACTTCCATCAAGATCATTTCCCGCGCAGGGTCGGAAAAAATCGTCCGCTACGCGTTCGAATACGCCAAAAGGACGGGGCGGAAAAAAGTCACTTGCTTCATGAAAGACAACATCATGAAATTTTCCGATGGCCTCTTTCATAAAGTCTTCGACGAGATCGCAGCTCACTATCCCGACATCCTCAATGAACATTGGATCGTCGATATCGGCGCCGCCAAACTCGCCGACACGCCAGAGGTTTTTGACGTGATCGTCATGCCCAATCTCTATGGAGATATCCTCTCGGATGTCGCGGCGCAGATCGCCGGCTCCGTCGGCCTTGCCGGATCGGCCAATATCGGCGAGAAAGGGGCGATGTTCGAAGCGATCCACGGATCGGCTCCTCGGCGGGCTGGCCAAAATGTGGCAAACCCTTCGGGCCTTATCCTCGCGTCGGTCCAAATGCTCGTCCACATCGGCCAAACGGACGCTGCGGAAAAAATCCACAATGGATGGCTTGCAACCCTAGAGCAAGGGATCCATACCTACGACATCTTCAAAGAAGGGATCAGCAAGCAAAAAGTAGGGACGGCGGAATTTGCCGCGGCGGTGATCAAAAATCTCGGGAAACTTCCGAAAGAGCTTAAAGCCGTCTCCTATTCCCGGGCGGCAGCGCCCCTCATCCATAAGCACTCGCCAACATCTCCCGCAAGACAGCTCATCGGCATCGACATCTTCATCTACTTTCGAGGGCTCCTGCAGCAGTTTTTCGACCGGATTTCCCATATCAACGTAGGCCCGCTCCGGCTGAAAATGATTACGAACCGCGGAGTCAGGGTCTGGCCGCAGGGCCAACCCGAAACCTTCTGCATCGAACAATGGCGCTGCCGCTTCGTCTCGGACGAGGGAAAAGCGGTATCCCAAAATGACCTGATCCAGATTCTTCACGCCTTCGACCACGTCCAAATGGATGTGATCAAATCGGAGTTCCTCTACACCTTCGACGGCAAACCGGGATATTCCTCCGCAGAAGGATAAATTCAATCCCGTTATTCTAAAATTTCTTTTATTCATACTAAATTCTTTTATAATATATGCAAACAAGGAATTTTTATGTCAGTTATTGCAAACACACTTTCTAATCCCAAAATACAAGTATGCCTCGCATTCGGGGGAGTTATCACTCAAGCGGCCTCCTATGCATTCGGCCCTTTATCTTGGCCGGCCTGGATAGCCACAGCGGCAGCAAGCCAAGCTTTCGTATTCGGCCTAGACGCTTTGGTCGAGCGGTGTCTCCAATCGGACGCAAGCCGCCAAGCCCCGCAACACCAAATACAAAGAGACGCGCTAACCAATGGCAACCTCACTGAAGACGAAGCGATGCAAAGAGCCTTGCAGGCATCAATGCAAGATGCGGGGCTAGGGAGAGATGATATTCGAGCGGGACGATCATTCGGAAATTGCTCTTTTGCGGAGTTGAATGGAGATGTACTGCCGATCCCGGAAGAATTTTTAATCCAAGTCGGACCAAAGAATAGACCCTTCCATGCGGGAAATTTAGTCTTGGCGATTCTTGCTCAGGCCGAACCGAAAGATCCATTTTCGAAAACCTCTATTCCAAATGAAACCTTAGAATATCTCGCGCAAATCATGGGAATCAACAGCGGGGCGTTCCAGAGCATTTGGGTGAATGCCGACACAAATTCTTCCGTTGTAGACATGGATCCTGACGTAACGGTTAGCAACAAGGTGGACAACCGATTTCAACAACTTCATACTTTGCTAACATCGAACATCGGAACCCGCGAAGAATTAAAGGCTAGACGGAAATTTTTAGATTTCTTGTCTGAACAATATGCTTGGAGACAAAAATTTAGTTAATCGAGCGAAACATCCTCTTCGAGATGCTTCTTGAGCTCGCCTAAGAAGCCACAGCCGTAGATCCCATCCAAAACGCGGTGGTCGAAGGTCAGGGAGACCCACATCATCGACCGGATGGCAATCGTTTCTTCGGGCATGGCCACCACTTTCTTGGTAATGGCGCCAAGCCCCACGATCGCAACTTCCGGGAAGCGGATGATCGGAACGCCGATCATCGTGCCGGTCATTCCGAAATTCGTCATCGTGATCGTTCCTTGCTGCGTCTCATTGGCCTCAAGACGCCCCGCGCGGGCTTTTTCCGCCATCTTAGAGATTGCTTGAGAAATTTCAGGCAGGCTCAGCCGTTGACAGCCTCGTATCACCGGAACCATAACCCCTTGCTCGACGCTCACTGCGATTCCAAGATTCACAAATTTCTGCATGACGATGGTATCCCCGTCAAGGGATGCGTTGAGGAGGGGAAATGCCTTCAGCGCCCTGGCCATAGCCCGGGCGACAAAAGCTGTGACGGAGATTTTGGCTCCATGCTTTTGGAAAAATTGCGCTTTTTGATCTTGGATCAGTTTGACGATCCGCGTCACATCCACTTCAGTGATTAAAGAGGCGTGGGGCGCTTCGTAGAAAGAGCGGACCATATTTTCGGCGATCGCTTTTCTAAGCGAGCTCATTTTGACCCGTTCGGATTCGTCGCTTGGGAGAGGCGGCAATGGCAATGGTTGCTGGGCGGGGACGTAGTCTTCCACGTCTTTCTTCGTCAGACGGCCCCCCTCTCCCGTCCGAGGGATCCGGTCAGCCTCTTCCAGTTTCAACCCTTTTTCCTTCAGAGTGCGCAAAACTGACGGCGAGAGAAAATCTTCCTGAGATAATGGGCATTTTGCCTCGGCGGGCGGTGGAGCTGCTCTCGCAGGGCCGGTCCCGAGTCCGGACAAAAGAGCTAGCGTCTCCCCGACCTGCATCTCCTGGCTGGGCTGAGCGAGAATCTCCTGGAGGATCCCCGCCGCGGGCGATGGAATCTCGCTGTTGATTTTGTCAGTCGATACCTCAAGCAGTGGCTCATCCAGCTCCACTTTGTCCCCAACGTTTTTAAACCACTGGACGACCGTAGCGCTAACGATGCTCTCCCCGAGCTTTGGTAAATTAATTTTAATTGGATCTGTCATAAGCGGACCAATTATCT
>CAYTXY010000200.1:0-3108 GCA_964441355.1 uncultured bacterium | reverse complement strand
TATCGCCCGCGAGCATTTTTAAGGCGTAGAGGAGCATGCCCAATCCCCCCCTAACGCCTTATAGAGAGAAATGAGATCGCCCGCGAGCGATTGTTCGCTCGATACGAAAGAGAGCTCCGAGTCGATCAGCGTTTTTTTTGCGTCGAGAACTTGGATCTCCGATGCGAGCCCGGCGTCCAGCAAATCTTCTGTCAAAGCGAGGGCCTCTTGGTTGGCGGCGACTTCATGGCCTAAAAACGCGATGCGCCTTTGCTCCTGAAAATAGGCGATCAAAGCGCTTTCTACGTCTTTGAGCGCTAAGATCACGGTTTCTTCATAGGAAAGTTCGGCTTGTTTTGCGATCGATGTCTGGACTCCGATGTTGCCTCTCGTTCGGCCAAAGTCGATGAGATCCCAATTGAGCGCTGGGCCCACGCTAAAAAAACTGCTCGCGGTTTTGAGCAGGGAGCCGAGTTTCGTGCTCTCCCAACCGGCCGCCGACCCTCCGCCGACCCCGCCCGTAAAGGTGCCCCCGCCAAATGTGCTGCCGGTTAAAGATACGCGGGGAAATAGGTCTGCCACATAATAGCCGATCTCTGCCGTGGCAGCCGCGAGTTGCCTCTCCGCTTGTCTCACATCGGGCCGCCTTTTGAGCAAGTCCGATGGGAGGCCGACAGGCACTTTGCCCGCCGCGAACGGAATCGATCCGGCAGTGTCAAATTCGGCCGTCAGCTTTTCGGGCTGGCGGCCAAGGAGATAGCTAAGGCCATAGATCGTTTGCTTGAAGGAGGCATAAAGTGTCGGCAGCGTCGCCCGGGTCGTTTCAAGAGATGAGATTTGCGCATCCACCTGAATTTGGCTGAGTAACCCTGCCTGCTGGAGATCTTTTTGCAAAGTCAGCTCTCTTTCGTCGGCTTCGATTTTTTTCAGGGTGAGCTGGATTTGCTCTTGGATCGCCCGGATGTTGGTATAATAGAGAGCCACTTCGCTGATCACAGTGATGAGGACGTTTTGGGCCGCATCGATGTAGGCCTCCCAGGAATAAAAGGCCGATTCGCGCGCGCGGCGGAATTTGCCGAAGAAATCAAATTCCCAGATCGCATCGAATCCCAAGAGAAAGAAGTTGCTGAACTGCGGCAAGGTCGATTTGGCTCCGCCAGGTGGGGTCGGTGCGCCAGATGTCGGCGCGATCAGATTTTGGCTGTTGCGGTTCCTCGTCGAGATGGCGTTAAAATCAAATTCGGGCCAAAGATACGAATTTTCGATCCGGTATTGGGCGCGGGCCTGCTCGATTTTTTCGAGGGCAATCGCGTAGTCGTAGTTGTTTTCCACTGCTTCGGCAATCAGGCTGTCTAGGAGCGGATCGTTGAATTGTTTCCACCAGCAGGACAAGTCGCATTCAGAGGAGGGTTCTGCCTCCTCGGATAGCTTCTCTTCGACAAACGCCTCTGGCATGCAAATCTCAGGCGTTTCATAATTGGGGCCCACCATGCAGCCGCTCAACATCAATAACAGCCAGACGCGCCGCTTCACTTGGACCCCTTTACTCTTAGGCTGGTTTGGGGAATGGTCGATTCAAGATAGACATCCAAGACTTGTCCCGGATAAACGCCAAACAAATCCCCTTTAGGAAAGCGGTAAAGGACCTGCAAAACGCGCGTGTCGATCCGTTCCGTCGTCGCGCCGGTGAAGGAGCCTTTGGGGACGATGTAGGGCTCGAGGCGGACAAACTCGAGCGGGTAGTGGATGTGGCTATTGCCTCGGACAAAGGCCGTTGCAGGGGCGCCATTTCGATAGCGCCAGGCATCTTCTTCGTCGATATCGATCCTCAAATTCGGCGGATCGACCGTTCCCATGAGAATCAGAGGGTAGTTCGCTGAAGCGTAGGGAATGAGGAGCTGCGAGGATTGGGGAGGGGTATTCGGCGCCACTTCCCCCACATGCACATTGACCTGCAAAATTTTTCCGCCAATGGGCGCGCGGATCAGCGATTGATCGATATTCGCTTCGACCACGGCCAAATTAGCGACGGCGACATTCAATTGCTCTTCGGCCTCCCGCATCGCGTAGTAGGCCTGGTCGTATTGCTGCTCGCTGACCGCCCGTCTATCCCTCAACCGCTCGTAAAACGAAAACTGATCCTTGGTATTTTCGACATTGACTCTCGCCGCCTCGATTTGGCTGCTGGCGGCCTCTTTTTGCGCGTCGAACACGCGGGTGTCGAGCAAAAAGATCGGATCGCCCGCTTTGACGGCATCGCCTTCCACGACATAGATCTTGGTGATGATTTGGCTGAAAGGGGATCCGATCGAAATGTTGCGGGAAGCGGCTTCGACAATCCCCTCTCCCGCGATCGAATGCTCATACGGCGAAACGGGCGGCGGAAACGGGATCTGGGCGACCGGGACTTTTCTCTGGCTCCAGAATACAACCAGCAAAGCAATGAGGGCGCCGAGAATGGCCAGCGCTGGGAAAAAAACTTTCCGAACCATGAAACCAGGGGTTTCTTCCCCCTATATATCAAGGGAAAAACCGGGGCAACATGAATAACTAACCCACTATCCAAATAAGAGACAAAGGGCTTGCTGCGGCTTGGCCATATCGATCCTCCTCCTCGGCCTAGCCTCTCGGCTATGGTCCTCGTCGTGTGGAACGCTTCGCTTCGATCTGGCTTTGCCTCGCTCGCGCCCTTTGTTTTCTCTTATTTGTCTAGCGGGTTAGTAAAATCCTCTGGGCGCCACTCTTTTAACTTTCTTATAGTCTCTGGACTTAACTGAAATTCTTCCGCTCCCTCGAGAAGAAGTTGCAGATACTTCTTAGAAGGGCGCCGGTTCAAATCGACCTTACCCGGCTCTGCGATGTAAACAAAGGCATCCAAAATGATTCCTTTTGAATTTTTAACTTTAATTATTGTTCTGTAATATTGCCCTGTGTTTACCCCTTCGTAAAAATCTAATACTTTTAAATGCTGATCATTCAACTTATAAATCACTCCTTCCACTTGGGCGTTAGCGGCAGGGGAAATGGTCGCGTAGCCTTCCGTCTCGCTTGCGGAGTTGATTTTGCTGAAGAACCGCGAGGGGGAGAGTGGGATCGTCGGCACGGCGAACGACGAGCTGGTCGGGCATT
>CAYTXY010000199.1:0-3108 GCA_964441355.1 uncultured bacterium | reverse complement strand
AGATGTAACCGACGACCACCTGGCTATCGAACCGTTCGCCTGTCCGCCCATCGTAAAGATGGACTTTCCCGTCTTTGAACATCTTCTGGGACTTCATCATCTCCCAGATTTTCGATTCCGGGAAACCTTCGAAGACGGGGCTTTTCACGTAAATACCCGCTTTTCTCGCTGCGTAGCCAAGATGGGTCTCAAGCAACTGGCCCATGTTCATGCGCGAAGGAACGCCTAGAGGGTTCAGGATGATCTCGATCGTATCCCCGTTCGGCAAGTAAGGCATATCGGCTTCCGGAACAAGACGGGCGACAACGCCCTTGTTTCCATGGCGTCCCGCCATCTTATCGCCGACTTGAAGCTTCCGCTTGGTCGCGACATAGACTTTCACCTGGCGGATCACGCCCGGATCGAGATCGGTATCCCCTTTCCGCATGAATTCGATCTCGGTCTTATGCTGCATCTGCAGGCTCTGATAGGTCAGTTCAAAATCGCGCAGGATCTTTTTCAACTCGATATAGACTTCTTTGTCAGCCATGATCAGGTCTTCAGCTTTCTCGTTTTCGAGCTGTTCGATCATTTCCTGATTGATGACCTGTCCTTCTTCGATCAACACTTCGCCCGTTTTGCGATGCATGATGGATGAAGGGGCCTTTTCATTGAGCAGCAAAGCGCCGAGCTTTTCATGGAACTCGATTTGGAGCTCCGCTTCCTTCGTTTTGAAATCGGAATGGATGTCTTTGATCCGAGTGGCCTCTTCCACCAGCTCATCGTCTGTTTTGGAAAGGCGGTCGCGCCGTGAAAAGACTTTCACGTCCATGACGACCCCTTCGGTGCCAGGAGGCGCCGTCAAAGAGGCATCCTTGACATCGGCCGCCTTTTCGCCAAAGATAGCGCGGAGCAGCCGCTCTTCCGGCGATAGTTCGGTTTCCGATTTCGGTGTGATCTTTCCGACTAAGATCGAGCCTGGCTCGACATGGGCGCCGATCCGGATGATCCCGTCTTCACCAAGGTCTTTCAACATCTCTTCGGAAACGTTCGGAATATCCTTCGTGATTTCCTCTTTCCCGAGTTTTGTATCGCGCGCCGTCAGTTCGAATTCTTCCAGGTAGATCGAGGTATAAGCGTCCTCCCGGATCAGCTTTTCGGAGATGATGATCGCATCTTCGTAGTTGTAGCCGCACCAGGGCATGAAGGCCACCAGGACGTTTTTGCCGAGCCCAATTTCACCCTTGTCGGTAGCAGGCCCGTCTGCGAGAACATCCCCGGCGTGGATTTTGTCGCCGACGTCGCATAAAGGGGTTTGGTTGATGCAGCTTCCGCTATTGGAGCGCATGAACTTCTTCAAGACATAGGTATGCTTATTGAGCGGGTTGTCCTTCGGCGCCACGACAATCTTGTATCCGTCGACATATTCGACGACCCCCTCTTCGATGGCCACGATAACGGCCCCGGAGTCGCGCGCTGAACGGCCTTCCAGGCCCGTTCCGACGATGGGAGCTTCCGGCTTGAGAAGCGGGACAGCCTGCCTCTGCATATTGGAACCCATGAGCGCCCGGTTGGCGTCGTCGTGCTCCAAAAATGGGATCAAACCAGCTACGATCGATACGAGCTGCTTGGAGGAGACGTCCATGTGGGTAATTTTCGCCGTCTCGATCTCCATCGGCTCCCCGCGCTGGTGGGCCCAGCAGAGGTTCGCGTCGAACATGTTATATTTATCTAGAGGAGTGGAGGCCTGGGTGATGATGAGATCCGTTTCCTGGTCTGCGGTCATGTATTCGATTTCATCGGTCACAACCCCTTCGCGGACAATCCGGTAAGGAGTTTCGATAAATCCGAATTCGTTGATCTTCGCAAAAGTGGAAAGGGATGTGATCAAGCCAATGTTTGGACCCTCTGGCGTCTCGATCGGACAAATCCTTCCATAGTGGGAAGGGTGGACGTCGCGCACTTCGAACCCCGCCCGTTCGCGGTTGAGCCCGCCGGGCCCGAGGCAGGAAAGGCGCCTTTTGTGAGTCAGCTCCGAGATGGGGTTCGTTTGGTCCATGAATTGAGAGAGCTGGGACCTTCCGAAGAAGTCCTTAAGGACCCCGGCAAGGCCTTTCGCTGAGACGATTTTCCCTGGGGTCATCGTATCAGAGGAGAAATCGAACAGGTTCATCCGTTCTTTGATGATTTTTTCCATGCGGGCCAAGCCGATCCGGCATTGGTTTTGGATCAGTTCGCCGACAGATCGGACGCGGCGGTTGCCCAAGTGGTCGATGTCATCGACATAAGCCGCTTCGTCGCCGAGCTTAAGGCGGATCACATATTTGAGCGCCCCGATCACGTCTTCTTTGCGGAGCGTCACGACGCTCATCTCTTCGTCGGTTGTGCCAAACCCGAGCTTCCTATTGAGCTTGTAGCGGCCGACTCTTCCCAAATTGTATCTTTTCGGGTCGAAGAAGAGGCGCATGATGGTCGAGCGGGCATTCGATAGAGTAGGAGGTTCTCCCGGGCGTATCTTCCGATAAAAATCTTTCAGGGCCGATTCATAAGAGTCCGTGGTGTCTTTAGAGAGCATTTTGATGATCGGATGCGTCTCGTCAGCTTCTTCGGCAATGCGAACGGCCTGGATCCCTTCGTCGACCATCCGTTTCAGCATTGCGGTCGTCAATTTCTCGCCCGCTTTGCCGAAAACCAGGCCTGTCTGCTCGTCGACGACATCCTCCGCGAGGATCTTCCCTACGAGTTTGACGAAGTCTTTTTCGCTCTTGATTTTCACTTTGACCGTTTCAAAGAACTCTTCGAGAATATCGGAGTCGGTGGAATAGCCGAGGGTACGGATAAATGTGGATGCGAGGATCTTGCGGCGGCGCTTCTTTCTGTCGATGTAGATATAGATCATATCGTTGTTGTCGAAGGAGGCCTCCAACCAACTGCCGCGGTATGGGATGATTCGGAACGAATAGATCATCGTCCCTTTAGGATGCCGTTCCTGTTCAAAGGAAATTCCTGGAGAGCGGTGGAGCTGGGATACGATGACCCGTTCCGCGCCGTTGATGATGAAAGTCCCCTTGTCTGTCATGATGGGGATCGTCCCCATATAGACTTCCTCTTCTTTGATCCCCGTCTCAT
>CAYTXY010000198.1:0-3110 GCA_964441355.1 uncultured bacterium | reverse complement strand
CACCTCTCTCTATGATTCCTTCAGCGAGGGGAGGCGTTCGGAATTTTTCCTCGTCTCCGACCCTGCTCCCACTATGGACTTAGACGGCAATCTTCATATCCTCGTCTCGATGAAGCAGTTCGTCCTCTTCAAGCTCACCGAGTCGTTTCAAATTTTGATCGACGGCAAACTTGAAGATCCCCAATTCCACCTCCAGAAAAAGCGAAGATTTTTAGGTTTGTGAAATTTTTCCCCACCGTGCAAGCATGGCTCGATTTCGTGTTCCCCCCAATATGTCTCTTGTGCAAGGAGATGTGTGACACGCGCCTTTTTTGTCCTCAGTGTTGGGAAGAGTGTTCGCTTCCCGATCCGGCAGGAAGATGCCGCCATTGCTTCGAAGAGATGGAAGAAGAGATTTGCAAGCGTTGTAGAAACAAGGCCGCGTTGCCGTTTCCAACTGCATACGTTTTCGAAGCCGCCCCGGCCCCGCTTCTTCTCTTAAGCGTGATGAAAGAGAGTCCCGAAACGCTGGCCTCTTTTGCCTACGTTCAATGGGAGAGGCTCGATTGGCCGATCCCCGACATCATCTTGCCCCTGCCGAAAGCCAAAGGGCTGGCGAGGGGGTTCGCATCTTTTTTAAATTGCTTTTTTGCCGACGCCCTGAAAAGGGGGAGCGGCGGATATGAGTGCGACATTTCGTATTTTGAGGAAGATTCTACGGTGCTCTTCATCTCCGTGGAAAATTCCTTCGATGAGATCCATGAGGCGTTCGATGCGATCACAGACGCTTTCCCAAAAAGGGTCTTTGTTTTAAGTTTACTCCCTTTGAAGAGGTCGTCATATGATTCTGATTCCGATGCTGATTCTGATTTTGAGTTTCTTGGGAGTGGCTCTCTATATGGGGGCCCATATCGTTCCCCAGCAGCAGGTGTGGATCGCCCAGCGGCTCGGAAAATTCAACCGGCGGCTCGAGCCCGGCCCGAATTGGATCATCCCGTTCATCGATTCAGTGGCTTACCGCCACTCGCTCAAAGAAGAGGCGATTGATGTTCCTGAACAGACCGCCATCACCCAAGATAACGTCAGCGTCATCTTGGACGGGGTCGTCTACGTAAAAATCGTCGAGCCGTTCGCGGCCTCCTACGGGGTCAAAAATCCCCTCCACGCGCTCACGCAGCTTGTCCAGACGACGATGCGCTCCGAAATCGGAAAGATTCCCCTCGACAAGACGTTCGAAGAACGGGAATCTCTGAACGCCAAAATGGTGGAGGCGGTCAATCAAGCTGCCATCTCTTGGGGGATCCAGTGCCTTCGCTACGAGATCAAAGACATTAAGATGCCGGAGGATATCCGGAAAGCGATGGAATTGCAGATGACTGCCGAGAGGCAAAAAAGGGCGCGCATCTTGGAATCGGAGGGCTTAAGGCAATCCCACATCAACGAGTCGGAAGGGCAGAGGCAGGCCCAGATCAATATCGCCGAAGGGGCGCAAGTCGAAAGGATCAATCGGGCGAAGGGCGACGCGGAGGCGATCGAACTGCTCGCGGAAGCGACGGCAAGAGGGATCGAACGGGTGGCGCGGGCTTTAACGGAAGGCGGGGGAGAGAAGGCTGCAAGTTTGCAAGTCGCGGAAAAGTATATCGATGCATTTCGCCATTTAGCAAAAGAGGGCAACACGATCGTATTGCCCTCGAATCTTCAGCACCCCGGCGCATTCGTGGCCGAGGCGCTTGCGATTTACGACCAGGTGAAGAGGAGAGCGCCTCATCCTATCGAAACCGCGATCGGCAGATCGATCAATTAGAATCCTGCGCCGATGGAGATTTCAGCCAATGGGCCTGGGAATTTGTCCGAAACGGTCCGTGCAATCGCAGGCTGGCTGACGTTCAATTCAGCAAATGTCCGGAATGCAGACTTACGGAAAAACTCCATGCCAAGAGTGGCGCTGGGAACAACACCTTCGAACTCGCGGCTGTCTTTGGTTTTCAGAGCGCCCCAAGCCAAACCAATTCCCCCGTAGGCGCTTTGGTCGCCGGTTGGGTTCAAATAGTGGACGTAGGTCGCTTTCGGCAGTGTCCAGAAAAAGCTGTCGCTTTCTCCTTTCCAGCCTTTTGCGCTGCTATAGTTCGCAGAGAGGTCAACCGCTCCGTTGCTCACCATCAGACGGTAGCCGATTCCAAGACCAGGAACGACTTGTACGGATGAGGTCGGAGTGGATTCAGCCGCTCCAAAGCGGAAGTAGGTGAATCCCGTTTTTTGTGCGGCGATGTCTACATTGCGACGCGCTGCCCGATCTAAAGAGAGTTCGGAGAGCGGTTTTATAGCGGGTGCGTCTGCGAAACCGAGAGCGGCTGCAGCAGTTAGAATGGCGGTAGTGATTGTCTTTTTCATGTTTTCCTCCTTAAAAGGAGTGTCCATTATGAAAAACGATCAACAATTCTCGCAACTAAAATAAAAATTTAGAGGGTGTTACGATTCGATATTGCGCCGCACCATCTGCACTTGGCGGCGGAGCATTTCGTTGATTTGAATCTGATCGGACACTTTTTTCCACGCGTGGAGAAGCGTCGAATGGGTTTTGCCGCCAAACGAGGCTGCGATCTTCATCAGGGAATCGTCGATCATTTCTTTGGCAAGATACATGGCGACTTGCCTAGCCAGGGCGATTTCTTTGTGGCGCGATTCGCCTTTGAGCTCAGAGATCCGGACCTCGAATACGGCAGCGACGCTTTTTAAGATATTTTCCACAGAAATTTTCTTGTGGGGAGTGGAGGTTTGGAACATCTCGCTCAAAATCCGCTCGACGATATCCTCGTTCAGGTTCGATGCGGTAAATCGGGAATGGGCGGAGAGGCGGTTGACGGCGCCTTCGATCTGCCGGACGTTGTTGTAAATATGCTCTGCGATAAAAAAAGCGATCTGGTTGGAGATGCTCAATCCCCTGAGCTCGGATTTGTGTTTGATGATCGCGACCCTCGTTTCCAAATCGGGGGCGCCCATATGGGCGACAAGGCCCCATTCCATTCTTGCGACCATCCGCTCCGAGAGCTTTAATTGGCCGGGCGCTTTATCGGACGTGATGATGATCTGCTTATTTTGGTTGAGGAGCGTCTCGAAGGTGTTGCAGAACT
>CAYTXY010000197.1:0-3128 GCA_964441355.1 uncultured bacterium | reverse complement strand
TTCCCGTATTGCTCGTTGAAAAAATGGGCTGGATCCCCTCGATCGTCATGAACTGCTGTTCGAGAGGCGTCGCGATGGCGTTGGCCATCGTTTCAGGGCTGGCCCCAGGATAGCCGACGGAAACTTGAATGGTCGGAAGGTCTACATTGGGAAGGTCGCTGACGGGCATCCGGTTGTAGGCCATGAGCCCGAGAAAGAAGATCGAGATCATTACAAGGAGCGTCATTACGGGTCGCCGGATGAACGGTTCCGACAGGTTCATGGGTTACCGTTGGGGACGTAAACATGGACGCCCGTATAGAGATTGAGCTGCCCTTCAATGGCGACTTTTTCCCCGTCCCGCACCCCGTTTAAAATGATGACGTTATCGTCTTCCCGCTGTCCGAGCTTCACGGAGCGCTGTTCGACCGTGTTGTCCTCTTTTACAATGAAAACCACAGGTCCGTTTTGGGTGAGCTGGATCGCTGTGTAGGGGATCAGGACGGCATCTTTAATCGTGGAAAGGACAAGGCGGGTCCGGATGAACTGTCCGGGCCATAATTCCCGTTTGTTGTTTTCGAAAATGCCCCTCAATTTGATCATGCCGGTCGCAGGATCGACCGAATTATCGATCATGAAGAGCTTCCCATCGAATACTTCTTTCGTGAAATCTTCGTAGGCGGCCACGACTTTCAACGTTTTATTTCGGTCGGCCTGCTGGATTTTCGGCAACTGGAATTCGGGGATCGAAAACGTGACGAAAATCGGAGCCATTTGATTCAATAAGACGAGAGGCTCGCTCGGCTGGCTTCCTGCGGCTCCGACCAAGTTGCCGAAATCGACTTGAAGAATGCCGGTCATTCCGTCGATCGGTGCATAGATCCAGCAATAATCGAGGTTGATCAAAGCGCTGTCGACCTGCGCCTGGTTTTGCTTCACTTGCGCAGCCGAGGCTGCGGAATTTGATTGGAGCGTCTCATAATCGATTTGGGAATAGTACTCATCTTTGGCCAAAATCATGTACAGTTTCACTTTCTCTTCCGCCAAAGCTAAAACGGCCATGTTCTCCTCGAGAGCCGCCTCGGCCTGTTTCAGATTCGCTTGATAGGGGCGCGGATCGATCGTGAACAAGAGATCCCCCTTTTTCACTTCTTGACCCTGCGTAAAATAGACGCCGGTCAGTTCCCCTTCGATGCGGGAGCGGATCTCGATCGCCGTGATCGGGTCGACATGCCCGAGCGACTCGATGAAAATCGGCGCCTCTTTCGTTACGGCTTCCGCAATCCGCACAGGATAGGAGGGAGGGGGCGGCGTGACCGGTTTCTTGGAGCAAGAGAAGAGGAGAAGAAGAGAAAAAAGAACGGCAGCGAAACGCGGCATGAGTTGTAACAGCGGCATTTGCATGAAGTCCAATACCTTCATCAGCACAGAGGCGCGCGAGGCGCACGCACACGGAGAAGCACAGAGGACACGGAGGCGGGGCAGCCCCGCACCCCAGAAAAAAAAATAAACATTGGACTCTGCCCCCACCCCCCGGAATCCTTCGCAATCCTTCTCCGCGTTTCGCGGACGAGGATACGTTTTTTTGCCTCTGCGAAAAAACTCCTCTTCTTTGGGGGTGCGGGGCCACCCCGCCTCCGTGTACTCTGTGCTTCTCTGTGCGCGCGCTCTTAGCGCGCCTCTGTGCTGATGAAGGGATAGGCTTGCATACAGGTGCCGCTGTGGTATTCTGCTTCTGTTCATAGCGCCTCGTTGGGGGTGGCGCAGAGCGATCCGGTCGCGAAGGCGAGATTAGCGAGCGAGGTGAACCAATCCTTTTGCGCGCCTGCTTTTTTGGAGCGGGCGTCTGCGACGGAGCTTTGGGCGGAAATGACCTCGAGGATTGTCGTCGTTCCGGCTTTGTAACTGCTGAGGGCGATGTTGAATTCCAATTCGGCCGCTTTGAGGTAGTCGGCGGAGTCGGTGAGGTTTTGGGCGGCTGTCTTCACACCTAAATGAGAAGTAGTGACATGTTGCACGATCGAAAGCTCAGTTTGGAGAAGCTGCGCGCGGGAGAGTTCGACATTGGCTTGAGCATTTTTGATTTGATTGCGGTAATAAAAGCCGCTGAAAATCGGGAAATTGACGCTGACGATCGCAGTCCAATGATATTTTTCATGCTGCCCTTTTTGGAAATAGTAGCGGCCGACGTCAAGAGATGAGTCGAAGACGGGGAGCACAGCCCTTTTAGCTCCGAGAAGGGTGGCTTCTTTGGAGCGGATATTGGCTTGGGCCGCGAGCAGATCTTGCCGTTGGGTTTGGGCGAGGGAGACCAGCTCATCGAGGCTATCCATAATGGGGTGCGCGATCACTTGATCGGGAAGAGGCTGCACTTTAAAGGGGATGTTCGCAGGAAGGCCGATATCGACCGCAAGCAGCGCGAAAGCATTTTCTACGGCTTGTTTTTGGCTCGTCAGGTTGATTTTATTCTGCAAGTATTGGGTGCGGGCTTGAGCGACGTCGCCGAGCGCAGCTAAGCCAAGTGCGAATTTTTGGTTGGCGGCATCAAGGGCACTTTCGGCATTAGCTAAATTCGCCTCGTCGGAGCGAAGGACGGCGAGCTGGTAGAGATAGTCGTAATAATCGGACATGACCGTCTCTAAAACGAATTGCACCTGTTGATTGTGGTTGAGGTCGGCATAGTAGAGGGCTTCCCTAGCGGCGAGGCTGGCCGCAGTCCGCTGCCCAAAATCAAACAGAGTGTAAGAGAGGGTCAAATCGGGCCCCGCTTCGGTAAAAAAGGAAGGTTGAACAGCACTCGTCACATTGCTTCCGAAAAAGGTGCTTCCTCCTGTATTCGATCCTCCAGAACCTGTCGCAGTGCTGCCGCCGGCGGACGGAACGGCAGTATTGGGAAACTCGGCGAATTGCCGGAAATAGAAAGCGCTGAAATCGAGGGCGGGAAAAAAGGCGCTGAGCGTTTCTCCATATTGCGCCGCGGAGGCGCGCGCCATCGCCCAGGTTTGTCTTGTCGAAGGGTTATTCTGCAGGGCTATATCGAGCAGTTGCGCCAGCGACAATTCATGTTCGCCAAAAGTAGGAGGAAGGAGAGTTTGGCAATAGCGGGAGGAAACCAAACTATTTCCCTTCATCGGAGTCCAAGTCGAAAA
>CAYTXY010000196.1:0-3153 GCA_964441355.1 uncultured bacterium | reverse complement strand
CCTGATCGTCCGCCAGCAGAATTTCCAGCGCTACTACACGATCAAGATCAATTAATTGACGGGAATATTTAAACACCGAGCACACCGAGAAAAGCACCGAGGGATTAGAAAAACTGCTTTTCTCGGTGTCTTCTCGGTGGGCTCGGTGTTAATTTTTAACGCCTTAGGAAACTAGGCGATTTATGCAAAATGGCTCTCAATCCATCGTAGATGCAAACGAGTCGAGCCGCGCCATGAGCTGGAGGATCCGGTCTAAGACGATCTGGGCTTCATAAACCGATTCGCTGCTGTGGATCATTTTGTGGAGCCTTTCCCTTTCGTCTAAAAAGAGATCGGCCGATTCGTAATCGGCCATCTTGCTCGGCTGCCTTCGGATCGCCTCTTCGTAATGGTCCACCTGCTTGCGGATGTAGGCGAGCTCGGCCTCCCTCATCTCGTCCCCGAGCCTTTCGACCTGGGCATTCATCTTCTTTTGCTCTTTTTCCGCAAGCTGCAGCTTTTTTTGCAAAAGGGCGATTTTTTGCCTCTGTTTAACGGGCGTCAGCTCCGCGACATTCGGCGTCGTTCTAAGACCGCAGGCGGCAAGAAGGAGCAAGAGAATGATCTTAGGCATATTCACACTTTTTGAGCGGTCGCAGTATAGCCGATTTCCCCTTTTTTAATGGGATAATCGAACAAGTCCTGTTTCTGTTAATAATCAATGACTTACGATCAACATAATCATCAGTTTTTAAGAGCAATTTATTACATATGTATATACATTAAATTTTAATTAATGTATAATTAATATAAAGGATTTAATATGAATAATGTAATTGCAGTTTCGGATGGGTCCCCCTCCTCGACATCGGCCCCACAAGAGTCCAAGCCTATACCCTGGTATGAGCGAATTGGTGAATTCATCTTTAGGGCATTAAGTCAAAATATCCCAAGCGAGGCCGCAGGTTCCGCGTTTGGTTACTCGGTCGAAGCCGTGACTCCATCTGCTCCCTCAGACCTCAAAGGATATGACAGCACGTCTATTGCCTCTAGTTCGATCACAGGGAAGGCGCCTGCCGCTCCTGCAGCGATCATGCGCCCCAGACCGGAAAAAGATTATTCAGAAGGGTTTCATTATGTGGTCAAAAGAAGAGGAGAAACTGTCGCTGATCTTGTCGGGACTGCGCACGCGGATGTCGAAGGAATATGTCGATTGAATCCGACAGTGGAAGAAGCCGCTAAAAAAGCGGATCGGGTTGCTTTTGAAAGCATGGTTACCAAGAGAGATCTTGATCGCCTCGAGACTCATCGTCAGCGTTCAAAATCTACAACACAAAAATCATATCAAGAATATAAAAACACTCACGTTTCCGACCCTAATTTTATATATGATCCTGCCTTATCTATAGCAACAGAGGAAATAAAACCGGTCGATAAAAACAGGGGGACAGAAAATCTCATTCTTAAGCTGCGCGGAGAACACACTAAATATGCGATTATTTCCCTAGAAACCATCGAGGAGCACGCAGAAATAGGTAATTATCCTGATCTGATTGATGAGACTTTATATCAAAGGATCAGTGAGGGAATTATATCAGAGGAGCAATGGATCCGAGCGGAAAATATTGCCCTCGATGCTTATCGAAATGGAGACGAACGGAGAGTACAAATCTCAGCAAACTTGTTAAAGAATCTGGATCCTTCGGGATATTATCATATGTATACAAAAAGAAATCGTCTTCATGCTTCACGGGCAAAACCGCTCCTTGAGAAGGCGACCGCTGATAAGCGTGTGTTAATTGCCATCGGAGCCGAGCATCTATTTGGCGAAGATGGTGTGATCAAGCTTCTCGAGCAAGACTTGGGAGATGATTATAGAATCGAAAGAGTCCGAGGTTCCACTTCTCTCTCGCGCGATCGCGATTCATGATCCCTTCAAAGGGTCGATAAAGGCCCGAAATTCTGGGTCGCTCTTCAATGAGGCAATACTCCTTTTTTGGATCATCGATTTAATTTACTTGATTTCTTAACCAAATTTTATTAAAATATTCTGATAAAAAGTAATTAATAACAAAACTATTTTTTATTAAAAATATAGTTTGAAACGAAATAAGGAAGCAATATGAGCGTTTTGCATTTAGCTAATCCGGTAGGACAACAACCATGTGAGCTGTGCCATTCTTTGACTGGCTATTCACCTTTCGTAAACCATTTAGGCGCGGCCCATGGTCCGGTTCATGCAGATGAGCTTGCGCGGGGGTTGGAATATACTTCTGCGTGTCCAATTTTAGTAGGGGGGAACAGATGCAACATGATCATCGTTGAGGAGGCGGGAGTATACGCAAGCGAAATGATGGCTAGGGCCGCTGTTAGAACGGCTTTAGTGATGGCGCAGCGCAAAAGATCCCTTAGCAACGCCGCGATTGCGGGTGGCGCGGCCTTAGGTGCTCTGAGTATAGGAGCGTTCACGGGGGAAGCTGTTTCAAGGACAATAGATGTGCTGCTAGATGGCCAATCTGTGAAAGGCGCTGTTGGAGCGATAATTTCATCTGTTGTGGGGATCGTGGGATCAGTCTTGGTAGCAATGTCTGTTCATGACGCTGTAGACAGAAGGTTCCATGGAAATACAATTCCCGTGGGCAGCATCTATTCAGCAGTACTGTCGTCTACGCTATTACTGCTCCCGCCGGCAAAAGACCCCTCGGCAATAGCGACAGCCCTCGCATCAGGAGCCCTGGCATATTTAGGAATCGTATTAGGAGACTTGGACCTATGCAAAGTAACTACTAGCAAAAGTATTACCGCAGGGGTATTCGGAGGAATCCTTGGAGGAACGATTGCGATCGCAAGCGACCTTTCCCCGCTCACTATCCTTGTTACGACTGCTTTGTCGGCAAGCGCGATCGCTGGCGCGTGGTCTCAAATGCGCGGCGGTTAATAGGCCTTCACAATCACCCCTTTAAAGGGTCGACAAAGGCCCGAAATTCGGGGTCGCTCTTCAATGAGGCAAATTCCTCTTCGTCGAGGAGGCTCGCAAGGTCGAAACTTCCGTGCTGCCAGGCGGTCTGAAGCCAGCCGCCCGCAGGCTTTGCCTGGTGGAGAAATGCAAAGGCCCGCGCATTCTGCAGCGCGACATCCATTGTAGAAGAGATCTGATAGCACTCGCTCGAGAGT
>CAYTXY010000195.1:0-3184 GCA_964441355.1 uncultured bacterium | reverse complement strand
AACAGGGGCGTTAAAAAGGTGACAATATGCGCCAGCGAGCCACCGCAAAATCGAAGGGGGCAAAGCCTCTGTTCTGAACGATGAGCACCATTGCCAGAGGCAAGAGCGACGAGGAAGATCGATTTGGCAAAGGCGCAGCAAGCAGATTATTACCTTTTTACCGCTCCGGTTAATAAGTTACCAATCCCGCCCACTCGACGCCGAGTTCCAATATAACGAGAAGAAAAAGGATGAAAAGAAGAACCTTCCCTCCTCCGAGCTGCAGCTTCCCGGAGAGCGGCCGTATTTTCGTATAACGGGCGGAGTAAGCCATCAAGAGGGGAAGCATCACGAGCAAAAGGGAACATCCGATGCCGCCTGCCATCGAAAGGGCCGTAAGAAAAAGGGATGGATAGAGCAAAGCGATGACGGCGGGCGGAGCAAAAGTCAAAAAGGCCAGCAGTAAGCGGGCTCCCCCAATTTTAGGCCTTTTGAGGCCGTCGGCCAAAAAGTCGAAGAGGCCTAATGTGACGCCTAAAAACGAGGTGGCGATGGCAAAAAAGGCAAACGCTTGCCCGATGGAAGAAATGGCATCCTGGCCGATGCGGGCGCTTAAAGGCGCAACAGCTGTCAGGCCGAGTCTCTTTGCCATACCGAGACCCTGCTCCCCTTCAAGGGGAATCGTCCCGAGTATGAGGAATTCCCAGAGCAAATAGATGAGGAAAGCGGCGCTCGTCCCTCCGATGATGGAGATCCGGACAAGCCTCGCGTCCCGCTTTAAATAGGCAGTCAAAGTGGGGATAATGCCCTGATAGCTGAAAGAGGTGAAAATCACGGGGATCGCAAGCCACGATTTGCCCCAGTCGGCTCTTTGGAGAGGGGCCAAACGGACATGAGGCAGGCAAAAGATGACAAAAGCCACATAGGATAAAATGAGGCCGGCCATTAAGACCGAATTGACTTTGTCGACCGCTTTTGCGCCAAAGTAGACGATGGGGGAAAGCAAAGCGAGAAAAAGAAGGACGCCTCCCCAAGGAGGCAGGGCGCCGCTCGCCCCGCGGATGAGTCCGCCGCCTCCGGTGAGGTAGGCGACGCTCAGGCAATAAAAAAGGAAAAGATAAAGAACCCAAGCGAAAATTTTCCCGCCCCGCCCCAAATAAGCGCCGGCCATGGTGATGAGATTGGCGTCAGGGGGCATCTCGAGGCAGATCTCGAGCATGAGGAGGCCGGTGCACGTCATGACTCCCCAGCAAAGAAGGTAAGTGAAAAAAGAAGGGAGAAAGCCAGCTTCGGCGGTCACTACGGGGAGCGCCAGCATGCCGGCCCCGATTGCGGTGCCTGTTACGAGAAGAATGCCGCTCATGAGCCGTTTCATAGGGGAAAAGTGTAAAGGAGGTTTGATTTAAATGGAATTGACTTTTACATGGGGGTAGACTACCCTCTAGAATCAGTTTTATCGAAGAATTCGTGGATCCGAAAGTTTATACTGCCGAGCAGCACAAAATTCCATCCGATAAGGTCGACCAGCACGCTTTCTACGTCATTGAAAAATTGCGGCAGGCGGGCCATAAGGCTTATCTTGTCGGAGGCGGCGTCCGCGACCTTCTTTTAAACGTCCGCCCGAAAGACTTCGACGTCTCGACCTCCGCTAGCCCCGAGGAGATCCGGAGTCTTTTCCGCAGCGCCATCCTCATCGGCCGCCGTTTTCGCCTCGCCCATGTCCGGTTCGGGAAAAAAGTCATCGAAGTCTCCACCTTCCGCGCGGGCGATATCGAATCTGCCGAACTCATTGTCCGGGACAACCAATGGGGCTCCGAGGAAGAAGATGTGCTCCGGCGCGATTTCACAATCAATGGCCTTTTCTACGATCCCCACAAAGAAATCGTGATCGATTATGTGGACGGCTATCCGGACATTGAAAAAAGGGTTTTGAGAACGATTGGACAGCCGGAAGCCCGTTTTAGCCAAGATCCTGTCAGGATGATCCGGCTCGTCAAATTCTCAGCCCGTTTCAATTTCGAGATCGACCGGCCCACTTTCGAAGCCCTTTTGTCTTGCAGAAGGGAAATTATCAAAAGTTCATCGGCCCGCGTTTTCGAAGAGCTCCTTCGCATGCTGGAATCGGGGGCTTCAAAGCCATTTTTCCATCTGCTCCAAGAATACGGCCTTCTGGCGCCGCTTCTCCCTGAGCTTGCCTACTTTTTGGGAAATAGAGAAGACAACGATTTAACTCTCAAATTCCTAGGTCAAATCGATGCGGAGATCCAAAAAGGGGAAGGGTACTCTCCCGACAGGGCGATCCTCTCTGCCGCCCTCGTCTTCCCGCTCTTTGATCGGTATTTACGCGAAAGGGTCAAGACGGAAGAGCGCCCTATTCATTTGGGTCAGATCGGCACGGCGGCCTTTCATGTCATCGACTGTATTTTTTCCCCATTTTTCAAAATCCCCCGAAGGCTCCGGGCCGTGATGGCGTTCATCTTGACCTCCCAGTACCGTTTCATCCCTCTCGACGGGAAAGAGGTGAGGCACCCTCGCCTTCCTAACGATTCGCTCACCCCGCTGGCCCTCCAACTTTTAAAAATCCGGTCCGCCGTCCATCCGGAACTTCTTCCTCAATACACTCTTTGGACGGAAGCGGCCTTCCGGGCCTCTGCGGAAGGTCCGCCAAGAGAAGTTCTGGCAGAGGGAGAAAGGCCGCCCCGCCGCCGGCGCCGCCGAAGACCCAGAAGAAGCGGGCCGTGATCGACAAAATCGCATCGCTCGCCGTGACTCCCGACCTCCCCTTGTTTCATGTCGGGCCGCCGCTCGACCATGGACCGCTCCCCTCCTTTTTTTACTTCGCCCTTTCCGGCCCCGATTCCTTGAGCTTAGACCCCTTTAACCAACCCGTCCAATTTCTCCTGGGAAAAATGATCCGGGTTTTTTCTTTGACCCTGCCGGGCCATGAAGCGAACCTACCGCCGGAAAACGCCATCCGGCTTTGGGCAGACGACCTGGCTCGGGGAATGGACCCGATCGGTTCTTTTCTCGACCAGTGCGCGTCTGCCGTCGATTTCGCCATCCGCGCTAGGGTAGCCGATCCAAAGAGGCTCGCTGTCGGAGGCCTTTCGCGGGGAGGATTTCTCGCGGCGCATGCGGCCGCCCGCGATGAGAGGTTCCGGTTCCTTCTCGGTTTTGCTCCCTTGACGCGCCTCTCCAGCCTCAA
>CAYTXY010000194.1:0-3231 GCA_964441355.1 uncultured bacterium | reverse complement strand
CGGGTCCTCATTTCCCAGCGGACGATATTGCACCATTGGTTGATCAAAATCGGCAAGTCGCGGTACGACTCGACCCACTTGGCAAACGTGTGGCCGATGATCATCTCGGACGTTGGGCGGACGACGAGCGGCTCTTCGAGCTCTCCCGCAGGCACCAACTTTCCTTGGCTATTCTTCTCCAACCGATGGTGCGTGACGACCGCGCATTCCTTCGCAAAACCCTGGACATGTTCCGCTTCTTTTTCCAGGAAGCTGAGCGGAATGAAAAGGGGGAAATAGGCGTTGGCATGCCCCGTCTCTTTGAATTTGGCGTCAAGGACCCGCTGCATGTTTTCCCAGATCGCATATCCCCAGGGCTTGATGACCATGCATCCCCGGACCGGCGAATGCTCAGCCAGGTCGGCGGCTTTCAAAACGCTTTGGTACCATTCGGGATAGTTTTCGCCCCGAGTGGGTGTGATCGCAGTTCTCGCTTTGTTCATAACGCGTCAATTATACGGAGCTGCCGACAATTTTGACAACAGCTCCTTGGCCAGCCGCTTCCGGATCTCTCCTCTTGCCTCTTTGAGCAGGCGGGGGTTCCAGCAAGACCCAAGCGGAGCAAAGGTAGTGCTGACCATCGCCTCGAGGACAGCCTGCTTGGAGAGGAGCACGTCCTGCAAAAGATCGATATGGGGCGCGGCTAAAGAAATCGTCCCTTGGTGCAAATAGCCCTGGCTTTTTTTGCGCTGCGCCGCCCCTGCGATCTTCCTGCCGTGGTAAACCACGTCGTACTGCGTTGGTTTGGCCATGCAAAAATTCTGACAGTCGGGACTTATTGAGGCGAAATTATCGGGGGTTAGGGCCGCCTCCGGGACAGGAAATAAACTCCCCACGGCTTTGAGCACTGCGTCGTTCACGAACCGGTAATTTTCTAGCGTGGAGAGAGAAAACGCCGGGTGGGCGGACGGCATCAGGAAGGAAAAGGCAAAGTCCCAGATATGGAAAACGATCCCCCCGCCCGTCGGCCTTTTCCCTAAGTCAAGACCTCTCGACTTGGCTTTTTCCAAGTCCAGATGCTTGCCGGGGTCGGCGAAATACCCAAAAGTGGCTGCAGGACGCTCCCATTCATAAAAGTGGAGGATCGGCTTGCCCCTTGGACTTAAAGTTCCTAGCATCTCGGCGTCAAGGTCCATATTTGCTTGAGCGGCAGCGGTTCCGGTATCGAGAACTTGAAGCATGAAAATTTTTCCTTGCGATATGTAATTAGAGGCCGTATAGACAACTTTAATGATATCTATCGGGATACGCGATCGTCGAGAGAAATTCTCGAACCGTGTAAAATAGAGGCGAGGGAGACTATGTTCGATAAATTCACGAACCGTGCCAAACAAGTCATTAAGCTCGCCAAAAAAGAGGCGCAGCGGCTGAACCACAACTACTTAGGAACAGAACACGTCCTTCTGGGGCTCATGAAACTGGGCCAGGGGATCGCCGTCAACGTCCTTCGGAACATGAACCTCGACTATGAAATCGTCCGCTCCGAGATAGAAAAAATAGTTGGATTCGGTCCCGAAATTCAAGTTTATGGGGATCCAGCGCTTACGGGCAAAGTAAAGAAAGTATTTGAATTTGCCAATGAAGAAGCCGCGAACCTCAACCATAATTATGTGGGGACGGAGCACCTTCTTCTTGCGCTCTTGCGTCAAACCGATGGCGTTGCCGCCCAGGTCCTGGAAAATCTCAATGTCAACCTGAAAGAAGTTCGCAAGGAAGTCCTCAAGGAACTGGAGACGTTCAACCTTCAGCTGCCGCCAATGGGAGCAGCCTCCAGTCCCACTCCACCCTCTCCCGGGGGCGGGCAAAAGCCGCAATCGGAAAGAGGGCCGACCATTTCAGATAAAATGCCCGCTCTTCGAGCCTATGGCCATGACCTGACCGAGCTATGCCGCGACGGCAAAATGGATCCGGTGATCGGACGCCAAAACGAAGTGGAGCGCCTGATCCTCATCCTCTGCCGCCGCCGGAAAAACAACCCGGTCCTCATCGGCGAGGCGGGGGTTGGCAAGACGGCGATCGTCGAAGGGCTTGCCCATGCGATCGTGCGAGGCGACGTTCCCGATAATTTGAGAAAAAAGAAGCTGATCTCGCTCGATTTGACTCTCATGATCGCCGGCACGAAATACCGCGGTCAATTCGAAGAGCGGATCAAGGCGGTGATGGATGAGATCAAAAAGAATGGAAACATCCTCCTTTTCATCGATGAGATCCATACCATCGTCGGAGCAGGGGCAGCCGAAGGGGCGATCGACGCCTCGAACATCCTTAAGCCTGCGCTTTCGCGCGGAGAGATCCAGTGCATCGGCGCCACGACGCTGGATGAATACCGCAAGCACATCGAAAAGGACCCTGCACTGGAGCGCCGTTTCCAAAAGATCATCGTCCAGCCTCCAAGCGTAGAGGAGAGCATCGCCATTTTAACGGGCCTGAAGTCGAAATACGAAGAGCATCACAAGTGCGTCTACACGGATGCCTCGGTGAAAGCGGCTGTGATCATGTCCGACCGCTACCTATCGGGAAGATTTTTGCCCGATAAGGCGATCGACCTTTTAGACGAAGCCGGAGCGAAAGCGAGGATTTCCATGATGCACCAGCCCACGCATCTCGCTGGGCTTGAAGGGCAAATCGAGGAAGCGAGAATCGCTAAGGAAGAGGCGATCAGCAGCCAGGAATATGAGAAAGCGGCAAAGCTCCGCGACACGGAAAAGACGCTCCGCGAGCAGCACGAAAAATTAAGGGCCGACTGGGAGTCCCATAAAGACGAACACCAGCCCATCGTCGATGAGGAAGATATCGCGAACATCGTCGCAAAACACACCGGCGTTCCGGTGACCCGTTTGACAGAGGGCGAGACGGAAAAAGTCTTGAAAATGGAAGAGCAGCTCAAATCGAAGTTGATCGGGCAAGACGACGCGCTGAACACGGTTTGCCGCGCGATCCGAAGAAGCCGTTCCGACATCAAGGATCCGAACCGACCCATAGGGGCGTTCCTCTTCCTTGGGCCGACAGGGGTTGGGAAAACCCATCTCGCCCGCCTCTTGGCGCTCCACATGTTCGGAGGCGAAGACGCCCTGATCCAGGTCGACATGTCCGAGTACATGGAGAAATTCGCGATCAGCCGGATGACCGGCTCGCCTCCTGGCTATGTGGGCTATGAGGAAGGGGGCCAGCTCACCGAGCAAGTGCGCCGCC
>CAYTXY010000193.1:0-3237 GCA_964441355.1 uncultured bacterium | reverse complement strand
CCCGGCCGTCATTGAGTGTAACTGTGATGTTGGTCGCGTCTTTGATGACGTGGTAATTCGTGGCAATATAGCCGTCTGCCCGGATGATGAATCCCGAGCCGCCGCCCATGATCGGTTGTTGTGGAGCTTGTTGTTGCGGCACACCGAAACCGCCACCGAAAAACCGGCGGAAGAAATCGTCTCCGAACATCTCAAAAGGGTTTTGCAACTCTTGCCCGCCCATCGGCTGCGCGATCTCCGTTTTAATGAAAACGGTAGCCGGCATCGCTTTGTCTGCGATTTGGGTAAATGCGTGGGAGGTTTGCTCCAAAAGAGAAGCTCCGCGAGCCGCCTCTTTGGATGGCTCCTCTGCTCCTTCCATTCCATAGCATGTGGTCAGCGTGAAAACGCCTAAAATAGCGATGAGAATCAACTTCTTCATAAAACCGCTCCTTTTCTCACTAAGAATATAGGGACTTTTCACTATAAATTCAAGCCGTCGTCTCGATGGGAAGGACGATAAGAGGCTGTTTGATTTTTTTCTTTTCTTTTTCATAGAGGGCCTCTCCCAAGAAAGAGACGAGGATTTTTTTCTGGGGCAAAAGGTATTTGGCAACCGCCGAGGAAATTTCATCCCTAGTCGCAGAGAGGATTTTATTGCGGAAGGCTTCCCGCATCTCTTGCGTGCGCCCTGCCCGCTTCCAGGCGTAAGCCGTCATCGCCCTGGATCCGGGAGCGATCGGGGCGTCCAGCTGCTGAAGGATCCCTAGCTTCGCTTCTTCGAGGTGCTGTTCATCGAACCCGCCGGCGGCGATTTTTTCCATCGCTTTTTCAAAAGCGACGATCGTCTTGGCCAGATGGGGGTCTCGATAGGAGGTGAAATAAAAGTTTCCGGTAGGCGGGGAGTAGGAGGCATCCGAGCCGTATGCGCCCCCTTTTTCGCGGATCTCCTTATGGAGGATAACGTTTTGGAAAAGTTCGGTCGAAAGAAGCAGCAAGGGGGATGCGGGATCGCGATAGGAAACGGTCCTCATCCCGAGCGCTGTGTTGGCGACGGCTAAGCTTAAGATCCGCGCTTGGGAGACGATATCGGGGATCGGATAGTTTCCGGACCAGGGTGCAAAAGGTTTTCCTCCCAAGTTCTCCTGCAGCCCAAAGAAGCGGGCGTCTTTTAAGCTTTGGAAAGAGGGGCTGTCGCAGGAGAGGACGAGATGGGGGGCGCCTTTGCCCAAGACCGATTTTTGCATCCGGATCAGATCTTGAGCCAACGCGCCCGGATTTTTCACCCATTTCATGACCGCGGCATAGTAGGGAATCCCATTCCATTGATCATACACGGAGGAGGAGGAAGAAAAACCGCTCAAAGACGTTTGGATCGCATAGTTCAGGGCGCTTTTCGTCAGTCGATTTTGGAGAGCTGTAGCGTGCTGCGATATGAGTTCCCGGATCCGTCTTTCATCGGTGAAATCGGGGCTGGCGATCATATTGGAGAAAAGCTCGAATAGTTTAGAGCCATTCCGGGCAAGGGCTTTTCCTTTGAGGGATAGGGTCGGACGGCTACGGTCTGGGTCGGCTTGAGAGATATGCAGCGAGAGAGACGCATTGACGCCTCCGGTATAGCGTTGGGCAAATTCAAGCGTCTTTTCATAGCCGAGGCCGCCGCATCCCACTTCGCTTAAAAAGCGGACGAAAAGAGAAACGAGAGGAAGGTCGGAAAACGGGACATCCGGAAGGTCGAAGAGGAGATCGGCGTAAAGGATTTGATTGGTAAAGCAGGAATGGTGAAATACCTCCATCCGCCCTGCTTTGGTTTCCTCGAGAGGGATGTTCCGGGCGTGGGGAGAGACGTCTTGCAGCGTCACTTTGGGCAGGCAGTCGAGGGATTGATGTTCGGTCGCTTCTTGATAGAGGGCGAGCTCTTCCGACTGGGCCACGATCTTCGCTTCCATCTCGGGAGAGAGCCGGGCGCGGATGGCGTCCAGCGTAATCCTTTCGTCTTTGGCTTCTTCTTTTTCAAGATTCGGGTCGGCTGCCAGCGTGAGTTGGAGAAAATGGGGGTTGTCTAAAAGATAAAAGCGGATCAAGTTGGGCAGAGTGTCTGGGTTTTCGAGCCTATCTCTGAGCTCTTTGAAGTGGGTATGGATCAAAAGGCCGCTTTCCGGAGCGCTTCCATGCTGGGCAATGAGAGCCGCGCGCATGAAGAGGGTAAGTCCAAAGGGCCCTTCATCGGTGTTGATTTCGGTCCTTTCGAATTCGAGCTGGTGCAATGCGGCTTCGATTTGCTCTTTAGGGATCGGGTTTGCCGCAATCTTTCGAAGTTCCTGAAAAAGGAGCTCTTTGAGGGCGTCAGCATTTTCCGGCTCGCATCCCTTGCAGACGATCAGCCACGGAATTTCGCTCATTTCCAGATCGATCGATGAGGAGGCTTGCGTGCACAATTTCGATTTGAGAAGGGATTGCCTCAGCAGCGAGGCGTCATTGTCCATGAGAATGCACTCTAGCAGGGACAAGGCCAAGACCTCTCCAGGATCAGTGACTGGCGCCGTGAGCCAGGCGTAGGCGAGCAGTGCCTTTTTTTCCAAAGAACCCGAGTCGCTGACCGGGTATTTTTCTATCCGGGCGATCGGGGCGGCAAACCGCTTTTGGCGCGGCAAGGGCGGCAAAGGGGCGAGCTTCGAGACGCCGGACAACGCTTTTTTTTCGATGAAGTCGAGATGTTTCGAGAGGGGAAGATTGCCATAAAAAAAGAACAAACAGCGGGAGGGATGATAGAAATTGCGGTGGAAATCGATCAATTCTTCATGCGTCAGGTTCGGGATTTCCTTTGGGTCGCCCCCGGTATTATGCGCGTAGGGAAGATCTGAAAAGAGGTGCTTGAAAACGGCCCTCCAAAGGCGGCTGTCGCTCGAAGACATGCCCCCCTTCATCTCATTATAGACAACCCCTTGGAATTGGAGGGGGCTCTTCGGGTTTTTCGGTTCGGCAAATTCCAGCCGGTGCCCTTCTTGCAGAAAGCTTAATTCCTTCAACTCGGGATGAAAGACGGCGTCAAGGTATACCTCTAGGAGATTGTAGAAGTCTTTCTCGACTTGGGAGCTTGCCGGATAGCAGGTGAAGTCCTGTCCCGTAAGGGCGTTCATGAAGGTATTCAAACTTCTGCGGGTCATCGCGAAAAACGGGTCTTTCACAGGGTATTTTCTCGATCCGCAGAGGACGGTATGTTCAAGGATATGTGCGACCCCGTTCGAGCTGTCCGGG
>CAYTXY010000192.1:0-3266 GCA_964441355.1 uncultured bacterium | reverse complement strand
TCAAACGGAACACATTGTGCCCCGAGATGGACATGATGTATTCCTTATATCCACCGAGTTCGGAAGGAGATGTGGAGAGGACTTCGCTCTTCCACCCTTTTTGAGCGGCATAATATTGATACATCCGAATGCAGTCGGCCACAAAAAGAGCCGCCTCATCGCCGCCGGTTCCGGCCCGTAGCTCTAGGATGATGTTGCGGCTGTCGCGGGGATCGGCAGGGACCAAAAGATTCTGTACGGCGACAAGAGCCGCTTCCTTCTCCGCCTGGACGCGAGCGATCTCTTCGCGCAGCATTTCCTGCATTTCGGGATCGGATTCCGACTCAAGGAGAGCCTTATTTTCCGTGAGCTGCCTTTCCGCGGAACGGAAAAGATCCCACGTTTCTTTCAGTTCGGAAAGCTGCGCGTGCTCTTGAGTAAGTTGACGATATTGTTTCTGATCGGAGAGGGTTTCGGGAAGGCCTAGCAGGTCCTCAACTTCTTTCAGCCTGCCGAGAAGCTTCTCTACTTTCTCAATCACTTTTTCTTCTGCTTAGTCTCTTTGACTTTCGTTTTTCTCGCCTCTTCCTTTTTATCCTGCTCTTTCTTCACCTCTTCGACTTTGCGCTGATACTTCTTCGCGAACTTATCGACGCGTCCTTCCGTGTCGATAAATTGCGTCGACTTCGTGAAGAAAGGATGGGAGGAGGAGGAGATCGGAACGCGGCAAACGGGGTATTCCTTGCCCTCGAATTTTTCTTTTTCTTTGGGCTGCAGCGTGGTGCCAATGACATAAGTCGATCCGGTTGAGGAATCGACAAAGAGTACTTCCTGATAGGGAGGATGGGTTTTTTTCTTCATATGCTAGCTCTCTGATAAACCCTGCCGACTATAGCGAAGAGATCGGATAAAAACAACATTTTTCATGAAATCCCGGTTATGCTAAAAATTTGTTTGTCATGAAAACTAGCTTTGCGAAAGCCCCGACTCCCTGGTCCTTAAAAATCCTTCTCCTTGCGATTTTTGGCATCAGCGCCTTTTCCTATTATTTGGGGCCCTATCTCGAGCTTTCGGCCTCTGGCATCCGCCGTCTCTACCTATGGCAATTCGGAAGTTATCTATTCGTCCACCCCTTCCCGGCCGCGATCATCCACCTGGCCTTCAACCTTTTTATGATCTGGACTTTCGGGGCCAGCCTCATAGAGCGGCTCCATCCCAGGCTGTTCTTCACCCTCTTTTTCGGCTCAAGCATAGCCGCCGGCCTACTCGCTTGGTGTGCGATGATCGGCTTTCATCTCCCTTCTCCCCTCATGGGAAGCTCCCCAGCCCTGTATGCCATTCTTACTGCCTGGGTCATCTTGAACCCTGAGGCCCGGATGCTCCTTTTTTTCGCCCTCCCCTTTAAAGCGCGCTATCTTCTACTGGGACTCATCGGCTTCAATCTCCTGATCGACCTTTCCCGCTCCGACTGGATCCCTCTGACCGCCTATATCGGAGCCACTCTCTTCGGTTATTTCTTCACAGTCATCTCATGCCGGATGAGAAGCCCCTTCCCCTTCCTTGCCGGTCTGGAGAATGGGATTTTGCGCATCCTGGAGAAACTGACCCATTGGCGGACAAAACCAGTGAGCCACACAAAGATCTACGACTTCAAGTCGGGCGAGCCCGTCTTGAAGGACGATCAATTCATGGATGCGATGCTGTCAAGGATCTCCCTTTATGGAGAAGAAACGCTTACGCCGGAAGAAAAAAAGAGAATGCAGCGGATCTCCGAAAAAAAATCTTTCGATAACAAGTAGAGGCTGTTTCTAGGGTTGCATTTCAGCCAAGATGGCGGCTTTTGCCGCTTGGAAGCCGTGGAGAAGTCCCTCTTCGTAACGGAAATGGGGATGAAGCTCCAATTCTGGGAAGTCATTCGGCTGAAGCAAATCGTCATCCGTCAGATGGGGCAAGGTGCGATGCGCGATCTTCAATAGATGCCGTCTCTGATTCTCAATCAACTCATCCAGCAACAGAACGATCTTTTTTTCCATTCGACTTCCTCCGTATTTGGAAAAAACTGACCATTAGATGGGCCGACTCCTCTTCAAGGACATGGCTCTTGATTTCGAGCGAGTGCATGGGATGTTTTTGAGCAAATAGGTCAACCCAGCTCCCATTCGCCCCGCACCGGAGATCAGGCGCAGCCCAAACGAGCCGCTCGACGCGGGCGGAAAGGATGGCTCCCGCGCACATGCAGCACGGCTCCAGGGTGCAGTATAATGTGGTATTGGCCAGGCGCCAGTTCCCAAGGACAGCGGCTCCAGCGGTCAGGCAGATCATTTCAGCATGCGCCGTGGCGTCTTGAAGAAGCTCCACTTGATTATGTCCTCGGGCAATGACCCGATTATCATGCACAAGGACAGCGCCTACAGGAACCTCGCCCGCATCGAACGCAATCTGGGCCTCTTTCAAAGCCTCCCGCATGAAAGTGGTATCGTCGTTCATTTTGCTGCGAGCTGTTTTTGCAGCGCGCGGATCTGTTTTTTCAGCGCTTCCACTTCTGTCGTATATTTTTTCAGCACGCCCGAGATTTTGCTTTCATATTTTTCATGCAGCCGCGCGACATCCCTGGAGTAGCGCTCCGTCAGCTGCTGGAGACTGAGCCGCTCTTCCGTCCCTTTCTCTTCTTCCTTTTTCGCCGCTTCTTCATTTTCAGCCCAAGTGCGCAGCCTCTGGAAAACCGATTCGGGAAAGACCACGCCATTGAGCACAGAAAAGAGATAGGTGTGCAAAGCGCCGAAGCGGTCGACCGCTTCGCTTAAGATCTTTTCGCTTTGCTCAACGGTCAAGCTCTGAATCGCGCTGTAATCTTCCGCCACTTGGCTTAAGCTATCGGCGAAATGGGAATAGATGTCTCCGTGCTTGAACACCCACCGGTTCACAACCCAATCAGCGAGATCGGCATCCCCTGACAATAAATCTTTTTCGTAGGCTGCAAAAATTTCTTCCGCAGTCAAGCGGCTTAAGGGGCGGTTGCCGAAATGGGTTCGGACAAATATAGGGCTCCCTGGCAAGTGGTCGGTTTTAATATCTTTTTTGATCGCGGCTAGGACTAGGGGGATCCATGGCTGTATAGTTTCAAATTGATTTTTCATATCCATCTAGGGGGTTGATCGACACTTGAGCATAGCAGCGACCCCTCTAAAACGCAACCGGTTGCTCATTTAATCAAATTCGGGTACAATGGGTCTATTGACTTAAAACTTAACTCGGAGACCCTCCTCGATGTCTTTAGATAAAGGTAC
>CAYTXY010000191.1:0-3322 GCA_964441355.1 uncultured bacterium | reverse complement strand
CCGGTTTGATCCCTTTCTTGGAACACGATGACGCGAACCGCGCTTTGATGTGTTCGAACATGCAGCGGCAAGCCGTGCCCCTTATGAAGACCGATGCCCCGATCGTAGGGACCGGCCTGGAAGGGCGTTCCGCGAGAGACTCGGGAGCCGTTGTCGTCGCCCTCGAAGATGGAGTGGTCGACTACGTCGATGGATATAAAATCGTCGTGGCTCCCAAAGACAATCCGTTGAATAAGCGGACATATGTCTTGAAAAAGTTCATGCGTTCCAACAGCGGAACCTGTATCAACCAAACCCCGATTTGCGTGATTGGCGACAAAGTCGTCGCTGGGGACGTCCTTGCGGATGGACCTGCGACAGATAAAGGGGAAATCGCCCTTGGGAAAAACGTCCTCGTGGCGTTCATGCCCTGGTGCGGATACAACTACGAAGATGCGATCATCATTTCCGAAAAGTTGATCCGGGAAGACTACTATACTTCGATCTATCTCGAAGAATTCGAGTTGACGGCCCGCGATACGAAGCTCGGGAAAGAAGAGATCACCAAAGATATTCCCAATGTTTCGGAAGAGATGCTCAAAGATCTCGGAGACGATGGGATTATCCGCATCGGCGCGCATGTGGAGCCGGGATCGATCCTCGTCGGAAAAATCACGCCTAAATCGGAGACCGAACTTTCGCCTGAAGAAAGGCTTCTCATACAAATTTTCGTATAAAAAGCGGCCGATGTAAAAGACGCTTCTCTGACCGCGCCTCCGGGAACGGAAGGGGTCGTCATGGACGTCAAAGTCTTCTCTCGCCGCGATAGGCTTTCCAAAACGGACGACGAGCTGGTTGAAGAAGCGACCCGGATCAAAGACATCCATAGCGATTTCAAGACGAAGGAAGCTGAGCTCCAAATGGAGTTCCACGAAAAACTGGGCGCCCTTTTAATGAACGAAAAAGCCCCCTCTTCGATCATGCACCGCAAGAGCGGGGAAGTGTTGATCGAAGAAGGCCAGGTCATCACGCAGGAGATGATCGAGCTGCTCGAAAACGAGAAAGCCGAAGATCTTTTGATGGCCGATAAAGAGGTCTATCTCGAATTGAAGAAGATCTTGCGCGAATTCGAACTTACCTACCAAAGCTTGCAGACGCAGCATAAGGCGGAAATCGAATTCATGCGGAAAGGGGACACTGAACTCGATCCAGGCGTGATCCGCCAGGTCAAAGTTTATGTCGCTACCAAGCGCAAACTTCAGGTGGGAGACAAAATGGCGGGACGCCACGGTAACAAAGGGGTCGTCGCCAAGCTGGTTCCGGAAGCCGACATGCCTTATCTGTCCAACGGCGATACGATCGAAATCATCTTGAATCCACTCGGCGTTCCATCCCGTATGAACATGGGCCAATTATTGGAGACGCACCTCGGGTATGCCGCGAAGAAGGCGGGGATTTGGGTAAGGTCTCCTGTATTCGAAGGGTTCCCCGAGTCGAAGATTTGGGAAATGATGAAATCGCAGACGATGTTCGAAGATGGAAAGGCCTTTCTTTTCGACGGTAGGTCCGGCGAGAGGTTCGACAACCGCGTCGTGGTCGGCTACATCTATATGTTGAAGCTGAGCCACTTAGTTGCCGACAAGATCCATGCCCGTTCGATTGGGCCCTATTCGCTTGTCACCCAGCAGCCGCTGGGAGGCAAGGCTCAGATGGGCGGCCAGCGATTCGGAGAGATGGAAGTGTGGGCGCTCGAAGCTTATGGCGCCGCCCACCTCTTGCAGGAAATGTTGACCGTCAAGTCGGACGACGTTGCAGGCCGTACGCGCATTTACGAGTCGATCGTCAAGGGCGAAAATACGCTTGTCGCGGGAACGCCTGAATCGTTCAACGTACTTGTGAAAGAAATGCAGGGGCTTTGCCTCGATATCCGCACTGAGTTTGTGGAATAAAAAGTGTGTCCTCTCCTCTTTTAAGAGGAGAGTGAAATTTTTTTTCTCCCCTCTAAGAGGGGAGTTCAAGAGGAGAGTAAGGTAGATGTTTGATGCTGATGAGGATGTAAGGGGATCTCAATTCGATAAGTTGACCATTAAGATCGCGTCCGATGAAGTGATACGGGATCAATGGTCGCGCGGGGAGATCAAAAAACCCGAAACGATCAATTATCGCACTTTCAAACCAGAAAAGGGCGGCCTATTTTGCGAAAAGATCTTCGGGCCTACGCGCGATTGGGAATGCGCATGCGGTAAATATAAAAAAATTAAGCACAAAGGGATTGTCTGCGACCGATGCGGCGTAGAGGTCACTCTTTCGAAAGTGCGCCGGGAACGAATGGCCCATATCGATTTGGCTGTGCCTGTCGTCCATATCTGGTTCTTCAAGACGATGCCTTCGAGGATCGGCAATATTCTGGGAATGTCGACCTCCGATTTGGAGAGGGTCATTTACTACGAAGAGTACGTCGTTACCGATCCGGGAAAGACCGATCTTCAGAAAAAACAGCTGTTGAACGATAACGAATTTCGAGAAGCCCAAGAAAAATGGGGGACCGATTCTTTTACCTGCCGTATGGGGGGAGAGGCGATTCAAGACATTCTCAAAACGGAAGATCTCTCCGCGTTGGTCATCGATTTGAAAGACAAATTGCGGAAAACCAAGTCGATGCAAGCGAGGATGAAGCTTGCTAAAAGGCTGAAAATCGTAGAAGGATTTGCCACTTCGACGAACCGGCAAGATTGGATGGTCCTCGGAGTCATCCCTGTAATCCCGCCCGATTTACGCCCGCTCGTCCCGCTCGATGGCGGAAGATTCGCGACCTCCGACTTGAACGACTTGTACCGCCGCGTCATCAACCGGAACAACCGCTTAAAATCGATCCTGAAATTAAAGACTCCCGATGTGATCGTCCGGAACGAGAAGAGGATGCTGCAGGAAGCTGTCGACGCCCTCTTTGATAACGGTCGCCACGGACACCCAGTGATGGGCGCCGGCAACCGTCCATTGAAAGCCCTTTCTGAAATGTTGAAAGGAAAACAAGGGCGGTTCAGGCAGAACCTGCTCGGAAAACGGGTCGACTACTCGGGCCGTTCCGTGATCGTCGTTGGTCCTGAATTGAAATTCAATCAATGCGGTCTGCCGAAGAAAATGGCCCTCGATTTGTTCGAGCCGTTTATCGTCAAGAGATTGAAAGATCTGGGATATGTTTATACGATCCGTTCAGCGAAGAAGATGATCCAGAAACAGGCGCCCGAAGTTTGGGACGTTCTCGAAGAGATCATCAAAGGACACCCGGTTCTCCTCAACCGCGCTCCGACGCTCCACCGTCTTGGTATCCAAGCGTTTGAGC
>CAYTXY010000190.1:0-3337 GCA_964441355.1 uncultured bacterium | reverse complement strand
AGATATATTGATCGATGATGATCTGCGCCCCATTGTCGAAATCGCCGTATTGCGCCTCCCAAAGGACCAGCGCGTCCGGCGCTCCCGTGCTATAGCCATATTCGAACCCAAGGCCCGCATATTCGGTCAGAGGCGAGTTGACGACATCGAAGCGCCCCTGCCCCTCCCGCATCGCGCAAAGGGGGCAATAGTGCGAGCCGTTTTCCGCATCGCTCCAGACCATATGCCGCTGGCTAAAGGTTCCTCTTTGAGCATCTTGCCCTGCCAATCGGACAGCCGTTCCTTCCAATAGCAGCGTTCCGAAGCTCAAAGCCTCCGCTGTGGCCCAATCGATATTGCCTTCCCGCATCTTCAGCCGCTCCGCCAGCCATTTCTGCAGCTTGGGATGAAGATGGTAGCCGCTGGGCACCTCGCAAAATTTTTGCAGGACCTCGCCCAGGATTTTTGGGTCCGCGCCCGTTTTTTCAGGGCGCAAGAGTTCGGCCTCGGACGGTGGCTTCGGCGCCGTTTTTTTCTCTTTGCCTAACGCGCTTTGCAGCGCTTTTTTTAGCGTTTCTTTGAACTCGGCCTCGAGCGTTTCGGCGATTTTTTGTTCGATATGGCCGGACGCTGCAAGCTCTTCCAAATAGATCTCGCGGATCGATTTTTTGCCGCGGATCGCCTTGTACTGAACAGGCTGTGTAAAAGAGGGCTCATCCCCTTCGTTATGGCCATGCTTGCGGTAGCCGACAAGATCGAGGAATACGTCTCTCTGGAATTTCTGCCGGATGTCGATCGCGAGTTTGGCAGCGAATAGGCAGCTTTCCGGGTCTTCTGCATTTACATGCAAAACAGGGGCGCCGAACGTCTTCGCGATATCGGTGGCGTAGCGGGTCGACCTTCCTTCTTCAGGCATTGTCGTGTATCCAATCTGGTTGTTCAACACGAGATGGATCGTCCCGCCGACTGAATAATCGGGAAGATGCATGAGCTGCATCGATTCATAGACGACCCCTTGGCCTGCCAGCGCCGCATCGCCATGGATGAGAAGAGGAACGATCCTCCGTCCTTCAGTGTCCTTTTTCAACACCTGCCTTGCGCGGGTCTGGCCCAGAAGCACCGGATCGACCGACTCCAAGTGCGAGGGGTTGGCGGGAAAGCCGACCAAGACTTTTTTTCCGCTCCGGACGCTAAACTGCCCCGTAAATCCGACATGGTACTTCACGTCGTCGTTGCCGAAAAAAGAAAGGGTCGTGTCGTCCTCGAATTCCTCGAGGATCGTGGAGTAGGGTTTTTCCAGGATATTGGCCAAGACGTTGAGCCGGCCGCGATGGGCCATGCCGATCCAAAGCTCTTCGACCTCGAGAGCAGCTCCCCGTTCGATCATTTCCGCGATCATCGGGATGGCCGTCTCTGTCCCTTCGATCGAAAAGCGGGTCTGCCCCACATAGCGCGTGTTTAAAAATTTTTCAAACACTTCCGATTTATTCAGGTAGCCCAAAAGAAGATGTTTTTCTTCCACCGTAAGATCGAGAAGAAGCTTCGGCTCGAGCCTCTTTTGCATCCAAAGCTCCATCTCGGGGTTGCCGAGGTCCATGTACTCGAAGCCGATCCTCGAGCAGTAGATCTCATGCAGGGCAGCGAGTATTTCGCGAAGGGGGGCCATCTCTTTTCCGCAAAGACCGAGGGTCGGCATGGCTTTGTCCAATTCTTGCTGAGCAAAGCCTAGCCTTTCCAACTCTAGCTCAGGAACTGTCTCAGGGCTAGGCACTAGAGGATTGATGGGGGCGAGGAGGTGGCCGTAGCGGCGGTAGGCTTGGATCAGCTCCAGGATGCGCAAAGACTCCGATCCAGCCGCGCCAGCTTCTTGGGGCCGTCGGTAGAGAAAAGCGGCAAAGTCGATCCCTTCAAAAAAGTGGCGCCATGAGTCATCGACGCTCGTAGGATCGGCCAAATACCGCTGATATTGCTCCTCGATGAATCCGAGATTGGCAAGACTTGCATGATCGGGAAATTCAGCCATAATCTTGGCCATATCATGAAAATGCTTTACGGAAAATGGGATTTTAGAGTAAAAACCCATATCCGGCCCTTTTTTTTGAAGAGAAAAACAAGGGGGCCGATAAAAAATTCTTTTACTTTTATCGAAGATTGCGATAGGAAGAGGATTCGTTGAGGATTTCCGGTTGGTTGTGGTGCTATGAACATTAAGAGCGAAAGACTAAAAAAACTCGAGACTGAACTCGAGGATTTGGAACAGTGGATGAATTTAGGCCTCGTCCCCAAGAAGGACGTGGAGAAACATAAAGAAGAGATCCGTTCCCTGAAGACGAAGATCGAAGAGGAGAAGGAGCGGCTCCGGTTCATGAAAGAGAGCGGCGAGGCGGAAGAGTACGTCACTCCCAAACGGACGGCGGGCCGCCAAGCCTACGCGGAACCCCACACGCTGCCCGATATGGACGCTGGGAGCGAGAACATGACAGACGCCGGCCTCGACATGGAGACGGAGAGTTTCGAGATGGAGACCGTCACCGGGGAAGAAACCGAGGGCGGAGGCGGAGCTACGGAAGAAGAAGCGACGGTCGTCGAGGAAGAAGAAGACGAGGATCCCTTTTCCGACCGCAACCGCTGGAAGCGGGGCATCCTCGAAGATCCCGACGTCGACAATTGGTAGAGGCAGTTGCAAAACTCCACGCCTCTCGAAAAATCGATGATTTTGGCGCAGCCTTGCCAGAACTCCCTTGCGAGTTCGTCCGGCGGCGGCGAGAACATACTCCATAGAGTAGCCGAGACGCCGCCGGGACAAGATGCGGCAAAAGGGCGATTTTGCGCGGCGAAGAGTTTTGGAACTGGCTCTATAGACGTCTCGCTCTATTTTCATATCCCTTTCTGCAGGAAGAAATGCCCCTATTGTCATTTCTACGTGATCCCTGACAGGCAAGCGCTCAAAGACGTTTTCGCCGCATCCATTGCTCTCGAATGGGAGAGGCAGCTACCTCAACTTATCGGAAAAAGGATCGTATCCATCTATTTTGGAGGAGGGACGCCGACTTTGTTCGTGCCTGGGATCGAGGCTCTTCTCTCTCGGATCAAAAATGCGCCTCTAGCGCTCGCCGAAGACTGCGAAATCACCGTCGAAGCCAATCCCGAAGAAGGAGGACCAGAAGGCGGACAGGAACTCTTCGAGAAACTCGCGGCCTTGAGGGTCAACCGCGTAAGCCTTGGCGTCCAGTCGCTTGACGACCGCTCGTTAACGATTCTCGAACGGGGCCACAAGGCCAAACAGGCCAAAGAGGCGATCCTAAACGCTCATCCCTCCGGCCTCCGCAACATTTCGAACGCCCTGATGTACGCCCTG
>CAYTXY010000189.1:0-3346 GCA_964441355.1 uncultured bacterium | reverse complement strand
CTTTTGATCCCGTTGATCCTCACATAGGCGTAAAGGAGAAAAACGGCCGTGTTGCCTTCGAAGCGGAGCATCTTGTCGTAACTGAAGGTGTAATCTTTTGTCCGATGGATCGAAAGATCGGAATATTTTACAGCCCCTATCCCAAGGACATTGGCCAGGTGTTCGATCTCCTGCTTGGGAGCCTCGGGAAGCCGCTCTTGGACCATGACTCGGGCCCGATCGACCGCTTCCGTTAAAAGATCGATCAGCTTTTCGGTCTCGCCCGAGCGGGTCTTGAATTTTTTTCCGTCCGCCCCAAGGACAAGGCCGAATCCGACGTGGTCCACTTCGGTCTTTTTGGGATCGAGCCACCCGATTTTTTGGGCAGCGGCAAAAATCATTTGAAAGTGGAGCGACTGGCCCGAATCGGTGATGATGATGATCCGGTCGGCTTTTTCAACGAAAATCCGATGGCGGATCGCGGCAAGGTCGGTCGTGTCGTAATTATATCCGCCATCCGACTTTTGGATCATGAGAGGAAGCGGCTCCCCTTCGCGGTTCTTGAACCCTTCGAGGTAAACGCACTTGGCGCCGTCCGACACCGTTACGAGTCCGGCTTTTTCGAACTCTTGGACCGTGTCCTTGAGGAAGGGGTTGTAAAAAGACTCTCCCCGCTCGGTAATTTTAACCCCGAGAAGCTGATAGATCTCCTGGAAGGCCGCGCGGGAAATGTCGCAGATGGATTTCCAAGCAAATATCGATTCCTTATCCCCCGATTGGAGGCGGACGACTTCCAACTGGGCTCTTTTTTTAAAATCCGGCTCTTCATCGAACCGTTTTTTTGCAGCCCTGTACCATTGCATGAGCGTTTCGAGCGTCGTCGCCTTTTCGCCCTTCAAAACCTCCGGCACGGCCTCTTTCATATAAGCGATGAGCATGCCGAATTGAGTGCCCCAATCGCCGATGTGGTTGAGCCGGAGGACATCTTGCTCCAAAAATTCAAAGAGGCGGGCCAAGCAGTCTCCGATGATGGTGGAGCGGATATGGCCGACATGGAGCTCTTTTGCGACATTGGGCGAGGAAAATTCGACGATGATCCGCTGCCTTTTTTGAGGAAGGGAGGCGCCATGGAGGCGATCCTGAAGCTGCTTCTGCAACTCGTGAGAGAGAAAGTCAGGGGAAAGGGTAAAATTGATGAAGCCCGGGCCAGCGATCTCGATCTTCGAACAAAAGGAAGCCTCGAACCGGTCGACGATCTTTTGGGCGATGGCCCTCGGGTTTTGCTGAAGCGACTTGGCCAGCCTCAAAGCGCTATTGCACTGGTAGTGGCCGAATCCTTCCTGAGTGGAAGGGGCCATATCGGCCTGCGATTCTTCCAAGGGAAGATTGCAGGCCAGCGAGATCGCCTCGGATACTTTCCGTCGAAACAGGGAAAGAAGTGTTTCCATTAACTTAGCTTAATTTACTCAGCTTTATGATGGAAGAACGGAGGGATCGTCCTTTTTCCGATGCCGTATTTGATCCGGTAATTGGCGAGAGCCAGTGCCGCGGCATGGGTGGACTCCCGGTTCTTTTCAGCGATTTCGTAAATCGCGAGAAGGGTATCGTAAATATGGTTCGTTTTGGTTCGGGGGACCGCAGGATTATACCCAACATCGTCGAGCTCCGAGGTCACATTCAAGAGCCCTCCTGCGTTGATGACAAAATCGGGAGCGTAGAGAATGCCCCGCGCCTGCAAGAGAGCCGCATGGGAATCTCGGAGGAGTTGATTGTTCGTCGCCCCTGCGATACCTCGGCAGCGGAAAAGCGGGATCGTCTCGTCGTTGATGATGCCGCCAAAGGCGCAAGGGACAAGGATGTCGCATTCGGTCTTTAAGATCCGCTCGGCCGGAGCTGTCTTCGCCCTATATCGATGAGCCAGCCGCTCGGTCTTTTGCGTATCGAGGTCGCAAAGCACGAGTTCTGCGCCCGCCCAAAAAAGGAGCTCTGCAAGCCGGGAGCCTACGCTGCCCAGACCTTGAATGGCAATCGATCGCCCCTCCAAAGAATCGGATCCGAAGAGTTTTTTCGCAGCCGACTGGATGCCTCGGTAAACGCCCCACGCAGTGAACGCGCCTGGATCGCCGCTGCTTTTTTCGTTCGGCAAACCTACAACGTACTTCGTCGCCCGCCGAATGATTTTCACATCTTCGACTGTGCAGCCGGCGTCTTCAGCGCAGATATACTTGCCGCCAAACTGTTCAACGGCTGCCCCGAAGGCAAGTAGCAGCTCGGGGGTCTTGTGCTTCTTCGGGTCGGCGATAATGACGCTTTTGCCGCCTCCGAACCCCGTTTCGGCGATCGCCGATTTATAAGTCATCCCCCTAGACAGGCGAAGAACGTCCTCCAAAGCTTCGTTGAACGAGGCGTAAGGGCAAATCCGGATCCCGCCCAAGGCAGGGCCTAAAAAGCTGTTATGGATGGCGATGATGGCAGTAAGCCCGGCGTTTCTTTCAGTCACCTTCACCACATGCTCATACCCATCGACCGCTATTTTCTCGAATTGGAGGGATGAGGATGAAGCGGGTAAAGCTCTTTTCCGAGAGGGTTTTTCAAGAAGTTGGTTGGACATTAAAAATCCTCGTAGGTGGGAAATTTTTGATAAAACTATAGCACAAGGAGCTTCATGAAATCAACAGTTGAAACTTATTTTCTACTTGAGCTATCCTCGCAGTCTAATTTGAGGACAACATGACTGCCACTCTCAGCATTAGCGCTGAACAAAAAAATGAGTTATTGAAATTTCTAAAAAAGAATCGCAACGCAGACCTCGTGACGGCGTATCTCACTTTCGTCGAGGAGAAATACAAGCTGAAGCCGGTCTTGTTCCCTAGAGAAAAGACTATATACCAAAGCACGGAGGATCTGATCTCCCGTCTGGAAGCTCAGGGAAAGCTTTGGCGCGAAACCGAAATCGTGATCCAATTCGGCCAGCAAAGCGTCAATGACGAAACAAAGAAAATTTATATTTGTCCTTTTACGGGGAAAGTCTTTGCTGACAACACCCATCCCAACCCGCAAGATGCGATTTACGACTGGGTTGCAAAGTGTCCTGAAAACAAAGAGCGGGCCGGCGGCCTACCGGTCAAGCGGTTCTTCGTTTCGGAAGACCCCGAAGTGATCAAGAATTACATCAGCGAGCGGAAGGCGTCGATCAAAAAAGTCGTTTATTCTTCTGCAATCACCGGCAAGCTCTTCAACAGCAAAGCCGCCGTGATTGACGATTTTAAGAAAAACCACATCAAGCTCCTCACCTTCCACGAAGTCCAAAACCAAAACCGCTATCAGATCGAAGAACATTTCCTCGCTTTCATCCAAAAACATTTGA
>CAYTXY010000188.1:0-3385 GCA_964441355.1 uncultured bacterium | reverse complement strand
CGAAGATCTGAAGGAGAATATTGACGACATCGTGGTGGGCTTTTTCCAGCTCATCGAAGAGGACCACCGAATAGGGTTTGCGCCTCAGCGCTTCGGTGAGCTGCCCTCCTTCCTCATAGCCGACATAACCGGGCGGGGAGCCGATAAGGCGGGCGACGCTATGCTTTTCCATGTACTCGGACATGTCCAGCCGGAGTATCGCATCTTCCTTTTCAAAAAGCTGCTCGGCGAGCGCTTTGACAAGCTCCGTTTTCCCGACGCCGGTAGGTCCTAGGAAAAGGAAGACCCCAACAGGGCGGTTCGGGTCGCTTAGGGCGGCGCGGGAGCGGCGGATCGCTTGGCTGATCGCCCGAATGGCGAGCGGTTGGCCGATGACCCGCTCTTCGAGATGTTCTTCGAGGCGGAGGATTTTGGCGCTCTCTTTTTCAAGCATCCGCTCGAGAGGGATGCCGGTCCATTTCGCGACGATCTGGGCAACGAGCGGCTCGGCGACCTCTTCTTTCAAGAGGCGCTCCTGAAGATCCCGAAGCCCTTTTCCCGCCTCTTCGATCGCTTTCTGCATCGCCGGGATTGCGGCGTACCGGATCTCCGCGACTCTATTGTAATCGACTTTTCTCTCCGCTTCTTCTTCTTGGAATTTGAGCTTTTCGAGGGCGTCTTTTTTCTCTTTCAAAGTTTGGATGAGATCTTTTTCTTTCTTCCATTTGGAGCGCATTTTGGCCAGCGTCTCTTTGAGATTTGCGATCTCTTTTTCCGCTTCCGAATCTTGGCTCCCTTCTTTCTTCAACGCCTCTTGTTTGACGAGCAGCGCGGCGAGCTCTCTTTCTTTTTTATCGATCGGCAAGGGCAAGCTTCCGATCTGCATCCGGATGAGGCTTGCGGCTTCGTCGATCAAATCGATCGCTTTGTCAGGGAGGCGTCGGTCGGGGATATAGCGGGAGGAGAGATGGACCGCGGCATGGAGCGCCCCTTCGGTGATCCTGACTCCATGATAGATCTCATACCGTTCTTTCAACCCTCTTAGGATGGCGACGGCATCGGTTAACGACGGTTCGGGAACTTGGACCGGCTGGAACCTCCTTTCCAAAGCCGCGTCTTTTTCGATGTATTTCTGGTATTCATTGAGCGTGGTGGCGCCGATGCAGTGGAGGGTTCCTCGGGCAAGCGCCGGCTTCAAAAGGTTGGCGGCATCCATCGACCCTTCGCTTGCCCCCGCACCGACGAGAGTATGGACCTCGTCGATGAAAAGGATTATGTTCCCTTCGCTTTTTTCGACTTCCTGCAAAATCGCTTTGAGCCGCTCTTCGAACTCGCCGCGGTATTTGGTCCCGGCGATCAGGCTTCCCATATCGAGAGCCATGAGCTGCTTTTTTTTCAAAGAGTCGGGGACATCTTCCTGCACGATCCGGTGGGCCAGCCCTTCGGCGATCGCCGTCTTGCCGACGCCTGGCTTTCCGATGAGCATCGGATTATTCTTAGTCCGCCTTGACAAGACCTGGATGGTCCTTTGGATCTCATCGTCGCGCCCGATGACGGGGTCGAGCTTGCCCTGCTTTGCCAAAGCCGTTAAGTTCTTGCAGTATTTTTCCAGCGCCTTCAAGTTCGACTCGGCGCTCGGCGAATCGATGTGCTTCCCGCCTCGCAGCTTCTGGATCTCCGCTTCGATGCTTTGCCGCGTTTTTTCGTGTCTTTCGCAAACTTTGCAAACGGTTCGGCTGGGCGATCCCAATAGGCCAAAAAAAGATGGTCGCCGCTGATGTAGGAATCGTTCCAGTTTTTAGCGATTTTTTCCGCTTCCTGGATTTTTTGCTGCAAGCCGAGCGAGACTTGAGGAGCCTGCGCGGCTCCGGCATACGTCGGGTGGGGCTCTAAGGCAGATTCAGTGTGCTTCAACAAAAGGGAGGGATCCAGAGAAGCGGCTTTGCAAAGAGAGGTGAAATAGCTTTCAGGGTCGAAGAGAAGAGCGCGGAGCAAATGGTTCTCCCCGACCTCGGTATGGCCTTTCGCTTGAGCATATTGGAACGCCTCTTGGATGGCGGCTGTGACCGCTTCGGTAAATTGGGGGGCCATAGAATCCTCCTTGCTTTGAAGGGCTATTTTACCCTCTCCCCTTTAACCTCGCCACCTTCTTTTCTGACAGGAAGGACATAGGTTGGGTCAACTACCTACTTTTAGAAAAAATAACAGGATATTAGGATGGACAGGATGAAAAATTCGGAAGTTCTTTTTCATGTTGTGGCAATAAAAAAAGGAAGGAGTCGTTATCAGATTCACCCGCCCCCATAAATTTGTCCGGGTGATGCAGCCGTTTATATTCCAATCTGGGATTGCCAAAATTCACTAACAACCCAACAGGCATCTCGGAAGCTTTTAAATAATTTATCAGTTGAGCTTGATGTTCAGGCAATAAGGTCTTGCAACATTTGAGTTCCACCACAATCAAATTTTCCACTATTAGATCGGCAACATATTTCCCGATTTTTTGCTTTCTGAATATCACTTCGAACGATTGCTCGGCCGAGACGTTTAGTCCTTTTTGTCTCATCGCAAGATAAAGTGCGTTTTTGTACACATTCTCCAAAAAACCAGAACCAAGTTCTTTCATTACTTCAAAACAGCTGCCAATAATATCTTCAGAAATATCTGAATGAGGTAATTCTCTTTTATTTTTATCCTGTCCATCCTAATATCCTGTTATTTTTTTCTTTTTTTATACACAATCAACTTCAAAAGTTGGTTTCTGGCGGCGCCCCACCCCAAAGACGATGCGTCTTCGGGGACCCCGGTGGGGCATCGGACAGCCACTGCCTTGAGCCCGCCTGCTTTCTTTGTGTATAGAGGGTATTTGCTAACACTCTCTTATTTCCTGGAAATGGCGTCTAGGAGCTCTTGGCTGGCAAGTCCCTTCTCCAGGAGCATTTGGACGACCTGCGGGCTTTGCCTGCCGAATCGCATCTGCCGTTCCGTATGGCCTGTCTTCGAGTAGGGCTCGAGTAAAAGGGGAGCGATGTTGAGCTCTAAGAGCCGCTCCCATAAAAATTCTTGCCGAGTGCCGGGGGCGTATCGCTGGACGCCTGTTTGCGCGATGCAAGAAGGGAGGGGGGTTAAGGAGGCGTCATCGGTCGGGTGGACAAAGAAGACCATGGAAAATCTCTCTTTGCCCGGCTCCAGTGCAACGACTCTATGCCGTGCGCTCTTGAAGAGGCCGTTCGTGAGATTTTCCAACATGTCGCCGACATTCACGATAAAGGCGTCTTCGGGGACGACAACGGTGAGCCATTGACAGTAGATATCGACTTGCAGCCCTTATTCAGTCGCGAAGGGGATGATTGCCAAAAGATCGATATCCGTATGGGGAGCGGCCCAGGGGATGTTCTCATCGATC
>CAYTXY010000187.1:0-3426 GCA_964441355.1 uncultured bacterium | reverse complement strand
GGATCGGCGGAGCCGAGATTGCTCGCGTCGAATGGTATAAAGAGGGAAGAATCCCTCTGCATACTTTACGTTCCGATATCGACTATGCTCACGGGCGGGCTGAAACGACGTACGGGTCGATCGGCGTGAAAGTTTGGATCAACCGAGGCGAAGATGTGCTCGCCCCAGTGAAAACCGCCGTAGGGGGCTAACCATGTCGCTAGGTCCAAAGAAAACAAAATTTAGAAAGCAACAAAAAGGCAGCATGCAAGGCCTCTCTAAGGCCGGCAATTTCGTGGAATTTGGCGACTTTGGAATGCAAGCGCTGGATCGATGCTGGGTCACGGCTCAGCAGATCGAAGCTTGCCGAGTCACGATTAGCCGCACCTTTAGCAGAAAGGGTCAAGTTTGGATTCGTATTTTCCCTGATAAACCGGTCTCCAAAAAACCTGCCGAAACGCGGATGGGTACTGGAAAAGGAGCCGTTGATCACTATGTAGCTACGATCCGGCCGGGAAGAATCCTCTTCGAAGTGGGGGGCGTTACACGCGAAGAAGCCCAAACTGCTCTCCGTTTAGCAGCCGCCAAGCTCCCTCTCCGTACCAAGTTTGTCGATCGAGTTGAGAAGGTATAACCATGGCAACGAAGAAAAAAAAGAAAGAACTGAAGGATCAATCGATCAAGTCGCTCCAAGAAGCGGCAGCGCAACTTGATCGCGAAATCTTTGTCATCCGCAATGAACTTTCATGGAATCGAAAGCTCGAAAAACCTCATCGATTGAAAGAAAAGCGGAAAAGTAAAGCGAGAATATTAACCATGTTGACCATGAAACAGCGGTCGCAAACCAATGTCAAGGAAGCCTAAGATGGAGACAGAAATAAAACGACGCGGAAAAAGAAAGGAAAACATTGGGATTGTCATTTCAAATAAAATGGATAAGACGATCGTAGTAGAAGTTACCCGCAAGATGCGCCATCCGCGCTATCAAAAAGTATTTGAGCGAACAACGAAGTGTTATGCGCACGACGAAAGCGATTCACTTGAGATCGGTCAAAAGGTACGCATCGTAGAAACAAGACCGCTTTCCAAACTGAAGAGATGGCGTGTCGTCGAGGCAATGTAGGAAAAAGATATGATCCAGCAAGAAACTGATCTTGAAGTCGCCGACAACACTGGGGCTAAGCGTGTTCGGTGTTTTAAAGTCCTCGGAGGCTCCCGCAAGCGATACGCTTATGTCGGAGACACGATTGTATGTTCGATTAAAGAAGCGGATCCGAAAGGGGCTGTGAAAAAAGGAGAGGTCGTAAAAGCGGTCGTCGTTAGAACGAAAAGTTATATTCGAAGGCCCGATGGATCCTGCCTCCGCTTTTATGACAATAGCTGTGTGATTATCGACGATAAGAACAACCCCCGCGGCACCCGTATTTTCGGGCCGATCGCGCGTGAAGTGAGAGATGGCGGTTTCGTCAAGATCAGTTCACTGGCACCAGAGGTAATTTAGCGATGAGCAAATGGATTCGAAAAGGCGACCAAGTAAAGATAATCGCCGGCAATGATAAGGGAAAAACGGGCGAAGTATTAGGTCGCGAAGAAGACCGTGTCCTTATCAAAGGCGTGAATATCCGGAAAAAGCACTTGAAAAGGACCGAACGGAGCCAGGGTGCTAGGATTGTAGAGATGGAAGTGCCAATCCATGTATCAAACGTTGTCCTTTGCGATAACAAAGGCAATGTCTTGAAGGTTAGAGTCCGACAGGAGAAGGATGGGCAGCGGGAACTTGTTTATAAGGCCGGCGCTAAAGACGCCGTTTACCGCGCTGTGAAAAAACCTGCATAAGAGAATAGGAATCATGTCAAGATTATACAAAAAATATAAGGAAGAGATCCTTACGGAGCTGAAAGCCCGGCATCCTGAAAGAAATGTGATGTCTTTTCCCGCCTTAAAGAAAATTGTTATAAGCATGGGGCTTGGAGAGGCGCTGAAAGACAAAAACGCGCTTTCTGAACATAGCGAAGAGCTCATGTTGCTTTCGGGTCAAAAGCCGATCGTCACTCGCGCTAAGAAGGCGATTTCGAACTTCAAACTGCGGGAAGAACAGCCTGTAGGACTGATGGTTACGATTCGAGGGAAAAGAATGTATGATTTCTTTGATCGATTTTGCCACATCGTGGCGCCCAGGATTCGAGACTTTAGGGGGTTTGGGAAAAAGTGCGATGGAAAGGGCAATTATAGCTTCGGACTGACAGACCAGCAGATTTTTCCCGAGATCAATCTCGATAAGGTTAAAAGGACGCAAGGTATGAATGTGACTTTGGTCACCTCCGCAAAAGATGATGCAGATTGTATTGAAATGCTCACTTTGCTGGGATTTCCGTTTAAGTAGGAGAGAAGGAAAACTATGTCATTCAACGATCCCATTGCAGAGCTTTTAACGAAGATTCGCAATGCAAAGAGAGCTCAACACAGGTATGTAGATTTGAGCTTCAGCAAAAACAAAGTTAAAATTTTGGATTTGATGAGAAATCACGGCTTTATCGACAATTTCTTAGTCAATGAAGAGCAGTTTAAGGTTCGCATTTTTTTAAGGTACAACAAAGAGCGCCAGCCGGTCATCAATGACCTGAAACGGATATCGACCTCCGGCGTGCGCAGATATGTTGGGTATAAAGATATCCCCCGCGTCTTCAATGGAATGGGAATCTGCATCATGTCGACTCCCAAAGGAATTGTGGATGGCGAAACAGCCCGCAACCTTAAGGTAGGCGGCGAAATCCTTTGCACGGTTTGGTAAGAGGTTAAACTATGTCGAGACTTGGAAAGACGCCGATCCCAATTCCAAAAGGCGTCGAGCTCAAATCGAGCAAAGAAGGAGCCCTTCAAGTGGTTCATGTAAAGGGGCCGAAAGGAACGCTGACCCTCCAGCTGCCGGAAGGATTAAGCATTAAAATTGACGGCCAGTCGGCTCTCCTAGAGCGAGACGAGGAAAAAATGCCGGACAACTCTTTGCACGGACTCTTTCGATCCCTTGTAAAAAACCATATTGAGGGAGTGACCGCCGGTTTTGAAATTCGGCTTAGCATGGTGGGCGTAGGATACCGCGCTAACGTTCAGGGCAATAAATTGGACTTAAGCGTGGGGTTCTCGCATCCGACGAATATTTCTATCCCAAAGTCCATTGCAGTCACTGTGGACAAAGGAACGCTCATTGTCATTAAAGGGAACGATAAGCGAGAGGTTGGACAATTCGCGGCAGCCGTAAGAGCGGTCAAACCGCCTGAACCCTATAAAGGGAAAGGGATCCGCTATGAAAATGAGTACGTCCGCAAGAAAGAAGGCAAAGCCGCTAAAGGAAAAACAGCACCCTAAAAGTTAGGGAAAAAAAGAGAATCTCAATGGATAATGCAAAGTCAAGACGCGCCAATGCTCGGGCAAAACGGGCGATGAGAG
>CAYTXY010000186.1:0-3439 GCA_964441355.1 uncultured bacterium | reverse complement strand
GGTAATTGAGGAGGGTCATCCGGTCTTGTTCCAGGGCTTCGTCCCGGTAGATTCCCGACCCAGATATCCAGCTCATGATAAAGTTGTACTTTTTCAAGTACATCTGCTCTTCGATCGCCTTCTGCTCCGCCTTAGTGAATCCCGAGAATACGATATCTTTGATGTAGCCGGGATTCCCTTCTTCCACATCGATGAGGATATTGACTTCGTTGGTGCCGGGTATCGGCTGGAGCGAGTAGGAAAGCTGCGATTCGAAGTAGCCTTTTTTGAAATAATATTCCCGAACCTTGTTGAAAGCTTTGTTGAAGGCCTGGCGGTTGAATACGGTGTTCGGCTTGATATCGAGCTCTTCTTGCAGGGTCGATGTCTTGAATTGCTTGTTTCCATTCCATTCGATTTGATGGATCACCGGCTTTGGCGCGACATGGATCTCGATATACACTCTCCCATCTTTGAGGGTAAGCCTTGGATCGACCTTCTCGTACTCTTCGGAGAGCGCCTTGAGGTCGCTGTCGAAAATCAACTGGGAAAAATTGTCGCCCTCCTGGGTTTTCATGCGAGAAAGGATTGGCTTGGGGTCGCCGCCAGACTCGCCTGGCGTATCGAAGACGATCTCGATATGGGAGACTTTTTTGTCGTCGTACAACTCTGCGCCGATAAGCGGCGCCGTCATCGTTGCGAAGAGCAACGAGTAGAGAATCTTAGATTTCAACAATCGATCTCGGGTCTGCATGATCGGGGCCAGTCCTTGGATCGTCCGATTATAGAAAAGCGAGGGCAATTAGTCAAAAGGTTTGACGGCCGGCAAGAGCGCGGGTGAGAGTGCCGCCGTCGATATATTCTAGGCTGCTTCCGACAGGCAGCCCGAAAGCCAGGCGGGAAACTTGCAGCTCGGGCCGTGAACCGAGATGTTTTTTCAGAAATAAGGCCGTAGTATCCCCTTCCAGCGTGGAATCGAAGGCGATGATCGCTTCGCGGATCGAATGCTTCGCGATCCTCTCTTCGATCCGGTCGAGGCGGAGCATAGAGGCGTGCCGCCCGTCGAGAGGGGAGAGGAGATGTTCGATGACATGATAAAGGCCGCGGTAGCATTTCGTCGCTTCGATCGCGAACGCGTCCCGGGCTGACGCAATGAGGCAAAGCTTCGAGGTGTCGCGCGCGCTGCCGCAAAAGGAGCAACTCCCCCTGTCCGTCAGGCAGCCGCACTCAGGGCAGGGAGGCACCCTGGCTTGGGCTGAGCTCAAAAGTTCGGAAAGGGTCTCGAGATCCGCTTTTGGCCAACTGAGGAATTCGAAGGCGAACCGCTCTGCGGTGCGTATCCCGACGCCAGGAAGTTTTTTCAAAAGCGAGATGAGGGAAAGGAGGTCTTCGGGGAGTTTTTCCATAGAGCATTTAGGATATCAAATCAGAAATTGAAGGGGAATGTTTTAAATTTTTTCTTGCCATTTTCTTTTTAAAGGGGTTTCGGATAGACTGGGTCCCGTGATTTAAGAATTCAAGGAATGAAAGGACAAGCAAAAATTATTGGAACTGGCTCCTACCTTCCTGAGCGGGTATTGACGAATCGCGATCTCGAACAGATGGTAGAGACCTCGGATGAATGGATCGTTTCCAGGACCGGGATGAAAGAGCGGCGCCTTGCCGGCCCCCAAGAATTTTCTTCTACGATGGGAGCGGCGGCATCTCTCGCGGCAATCGCCGATGCGGATCTCACGCCGGATCAGATCGATTTTATTCTCGTCGCGACCATCACTCCTGATTATACTTTTCCCAGCACGGCTTGCTTGATCCAGAATCAGATTGGGGCTAAATCGGCGGGGGCGGCCGACATCCAAGCCGCGTGCACCGGCTATTTGTATGCCCTTTCGATGGCGAAGGCATTGGCAGAAGCCGGTAGTTATCGAAATATTTTAGTTGTCGCTCCGGACAAACTCTCCTCGATCACGAATTATAAAGACCGATCTACTTGCATCCTCTTCGGCGACGGCGCCTCAGCCTGCGTCGTTTCCCGCGAAGGCAAGGGCCTTGCCATAGAAATCGTTAGGCTGGGAGCCGATGGAGGGTGTGCGGAGCTTTTGATCATGCCGGGAGGCGGCTGCCGGCAGCCGGCCACCGCCGATTCCGTAGCCGGCAACCAGCATTATATCACAATGGCCGGAAACGAAGTGTTCAAGCACGCTGTACGGCGCATGGAGTCGGCCAGCAAGGAGTGCCTCGAGGCCGCCCAAATCGAAGAAAAAGAGATCGCTTGGGTGATTCCCCATCAGGCAAATATCCGGATCCTCGATGCGATGGCCAAGCGCTTCGAGCACCTCCCGCCGGAGCGCATCTTCAAAACGATCCATAAGTATGGCAATACTTCGGCCTCATCGGTGGGGATCGCTCTCGATGAATTATTGAGGGCAGGGATGGCCAAACCCGGAGAAAAGATTTTACTGACCGCTTTCGGTTCCGGTTTTACATGGGGGGCGGCGATTTTGCACCATGAGTAAGATGGCATACCTTTTCCCTGGGCAAGGCGCGCAATATCCCGGGATGGGGAAAGATTTCGCCGCTTCCTTTGCGGCGGCAAGAGAGGTTTTTGAAGAGGCGGACGAGCTCCTCTCGGACCACTTGTCTCGGATCATATTCGAAGGTCCGGAAGATCTTTTGACCCAGACGCGATATAGTCAAACGGGGATTTTTGTCACGAGCGCGGCGATTCTCCGGACAATCGAAGCACAGTTTCCAGATATTAAGCCCTCCGTTTGCTCTGGCTTGAGTTTAGGCGAGTATACCGCGCTTTATGCATCGGGACGACTCAGTTTCCAGGATACCTTGAAGCTGGTCCGCGAACGGGCGCGCCTGATGAACGAGGCGTGCGAGAGGACCTCCGGGGCGATGGCAGCTGTATTAGGCTCAGAAGCCAAAGTTGTCGAAAAGGTTTGCCAAGAGATTGACGGCGTATGGATCGCTAATTTCAACTGTCCTGGACAGATCGTGATTTCAGGGACCAAAGCGGGGGTTGAAAAGGCCGCCGCGGCTCTGAAAGCGGCTGGCGCAAAGCGGGTACTCCCTCTGACCGTCCACGGAGCTTTTCATAGCGGCCTCATGAAACTCGCGCAAGAGGGTCTCGCTCCCTTTATCGCGGCCGCTCCTATCGCCGAGTCTCAAGTAGGCTTCGTCATGAATGTGCCCGGCGATTTCGTCCATTCTACGGATGAGATCCGACGCAATCTGACCCAGCAGGTCACCCATTCCGTCCGTTGGGAGCAGGGGATCCGGTCTATGGCTGGGATCGAACTTTTTCTTGAAATCGGCTGCGGCAAGACCCTTGCAGGATTGAACAAAAAGATCGGGGTTGCCGCCGCAACTGTATCCATCGACAAAGTGGAAGATTTAGAACGGATCGGGGAAGTATTATGCAGCAGCTCTTAAACGGAAAAACAGCGCTTGTCAC
>CAYTXY010000185.1:0-3476 GCA_964441355.1 uncultured bacterium | reverse complement strand
AAAAAAGGGCCTCTTCTGATAAGATTGTGATCTTTTCTTGAGGGATCATGCTGGAATTCTTCCGCAGGTATCAGAAATATTTTTTCATCGCCATCACGGTCGTCATCCTCGCGTCGTTTTCGCTCTTCGGGACCTATTCCACTTTTTCCAAGGATGAAAAAAGGGAAGACCCCATCGTCGCTCATGCGGTCGACGGCTCTCCGTTGATGCTCTCCGAAGTGCGGAGCCTCTCTCGATTCCTCGCGACAGATCGGGAAGACCGCCCAGGGCACGGGCTTCTTCCGAACCTCTGCAATGACGGCTGTATACGCCATGATCTCTTAACCGCAGGAGTCGCCGATTTGCTCGTCGCCTCCTATTTCGAAGCGATGAAACCGGGGCTTGACGCCCGGCTGGACCGCGCCAAGCGCTACCGGCATTATGCCCATCCCCACACGCCGATTTTGAGCTTGGATGCCGTTTGGAACAGGTTTTTGCCGGAGATGGGGCAAGAATTGAGGAGCCTTAAAGAGGAAAAGGAAGCGAGCTTAAGCACGTTTTCCCATCTTGCGCGCCTCTACCAGCAGCAGCAGTATTTGAGCGCTGATACCCTGAGGAAAATTTTGTACTTCCAGCATCAGCAGATGGGACTGCAAATCGATCCGGCGCTTGCCCAAAGCGACCTCTCTCTTCTCGGGTATCATTCCCTATCGGACTGGTTCGGCAACGATTTCCTGACGCTCGCTGCCGAGTTCATCCTGAACGGAGCTGCGCTGGCTAAAGGGAAGGGATTCGAGGTCAGTTTGGAAGAAGCGAAAGGGGATTTGCTCGTCAATTTTCAAACTTCGCTGCAAAGGATCCATCCTCCCGGCAAGCCGCAGCCGGCCATCTCTTTCTCAGAACATCTAAGAAGCCTTGGCTTTGATGAGAAAAGAGCTGCCGAAGTGTGGCAGAAAGTCCTTCTTTTCCGGAAGTATTTCCAAGGAGTCTCTTCTCAAACCGCTTTCATGGACCGCCTCTCGTATAAGAATTATGCCTCGTACGCAAACGAGACGGCGAGTGTGAGGCTTTATCAATGGCCAGAGGCCCTCCGCTTGAAAAACATGGAGGATTTGATCCAATTCCAATTCTACATTGCCGCTGTCGCATTGCCCCTTCCGGATCCATTGGGACTACCCAACGAATTCAAGGCCCGTGAGCTTGTAGAAGAAGATTATCCAGAACTTGTCCAATCCACTTATATGGCAAAAGTCAAAGATGCAACTCTGCCGCAAGTGGCGCTAAGGGCCCCGCTCAAAGAAGTGTGGGAATGGGAGCTCGACGAAAAGAATTGGGATGCCTTAAAAGGGATTTTTCCCTTTCTTCCCGTGGGCTGCTCGAGAGATGAGCGATTCCAGAGTTTGGAAAAGCTATCCAAAGAGCAGCGCTCGCAAGTCGACTCGTATGCGCGCCTCCGTATTTTAGATCGGCATCCCGAGTGGATCGAAGAGGCGTTGGAGAGCGTCGCCTTTCAAGAGCGGACGATCTCGATTTCCAAAGCGAGCTCGAGCGTCAAAATTGAAAAGCCTTGGCGCCTTTATGGTTTATTGCAAAGGGCAGTGAGCGGCGATGGAACAGCGTTAGAAGCTCTTCTGAACTACTCTGACGATGGAAAAACGCTCTATCGCTTCGAAGGGGTGGAAGAGCTCGAGGCGCCCCACGTCTTAACGTTTGCGGAAGCGAGAAGCCAAGGAATGCTTAGCAAGATGGCAGATGGGAGCCTCTCTGCCGCATACCCGAAAATGAGAGCCAAGTTTCCATCGAAATTTGAATCCGAAAATGGCTCTTGGAAGCCTTTTTCGGCAGCGAAATCAGAAATCGCAGAACTCTATTTCGCCGATGTCTTTCAGGCGATCGAGGGGCTGAAGAAGGGAGATTGGACCGCCGACTTGCTGGCCCAGATGCGCCTTTTTCCGGCCACTCAGTCGGCCTATCATGACGTCCTAGCCGATGCCGAACAATCGCGGGCGGTTTCAAAAAATGCAAATCGAACAATGGATGATCAATTTAAACTCGAAGAGAGCGAGCTGTCGATCCAACGGACTCGCCAGGAGGAGTGGATGAAAGAAAAAGCATTTGTCATGATGCCCAACGAATGGTCCCCGATCCGAGTCCCGCCGAACGGGGAACTCTCCTTTTTTTATTTAATCGACAAAAAGCCGTGCGAGACTCCGATCCTTGAACAAATCACCTTTGGCAGGCAATCGATTGCCGCGGATGCGCAGCGCTACATGGCCGAAAAGCTTTTGGAGTCGATATTGCAGAACCATTCGATCATCTTTCCCAAGGAGAGCGTCCAATGAGCCTTTTCGAAGATCTTCCCGCCCTATCCCCCGTCCAATTTTTTGGATTGAGTTCCGATTGCCTTTATTCGAAAAGCCTCTTAAAGCCAGACAAGTCGTATCTTTTGCCCTCTACCTCCGATCTTTTAGGGGAAGAGGCTTTTGCCGACGTCTACACAAGTTGGACCGTAGATAAACTCTCCTTTCTGATCGACTCGAGAGCGGCTTTTCAAAATGTAGGGGATGGAGATTTTAGAAAAGGCGATTCGGTCGAACTGTTTATAGACACCCGCGATTTGAAGACGAAAGGCGTAGTGTCGCGCTTCTGCCACCACTTCGTATTTTTTCCCGTGCAAGTGCAAAATTTCTATGGACGGGAGATCACTCGCTTCCGCGGAGAGGACATCCACCGCCTTTGCCATCCAGAAGATCTCCAAGTGACCCCCGAACTGGAGGATGATTCCTACAGCCTTCTTCTCGAGATCCCCTCGGCGTGCCTCCACGGCTACGATCCTTTGAGTTTTCCCAGGATCGGGTTTACCTACCGGATCAACCGGACTGGCGGACCTCCTCAACATTTCGCCGTCTCTTCAGAGGAATACACGATCGAACAACATCCGGCGACCTGGGGCACCTTGAAATTGGTCAAGGACTAGGGCATGCTTTTTACTGATTCTCACGAATGGATCAAGCTCACGGGAAATAAGGGGAAGGTGGGGATTACCAAGCACGCCCGTAGCGAGCTTGGGGAGATCGTCTATGTCGAACTGCCCAAAGTGGGCCAGAAAGTTCAGGCGGGCGTTGAGATTTGCGTTCTTGAGTCGACGAAGGCGGCGGCCGATGTCTATGCGCCAGTGACGGGGACTATCCTAGCCGTCCACGATGTTCTTCATAAGGATCCCCATGCCCTCAATGTGGATCCTGAATCTTCGGGATGGATTTTTGAAATCGAGCTCTCCAACCCGAAAGAGCTGAGCCGCCTTATGAGTGAAAAGGAATACGCCGCGCTCATTTCCAGGAAAGCTTAAGGTAGAGGAATCCGAGAAGGAAAATAACAGGATGGCAGGATGGACAGGATGAGAAATGAAGAATTTATGACCTGCAGAAGTTAATGGCTTCCTGTTACCCGATTGAAGAAAGTTTCTAAATCTTTTATCCTGTCCATCCTGAAATCCT
>CAYTXY010000184.1:0-3479 GCA_964441355.1 uncultured bacterium | reverse complement strand
TCGGAAGAGGTAGGATTCGAACCCACGAACCCTTGCGGGTTTCCTGTTTTCAAGACAGGCGCAATCGGCCACTCTGCCACTCTTCCAGAATCGTTTAGAAGTTAAAGTTTAAAGGGGCTCCGGAAAAAAATTCAAGGAAATTGCGAAAGAAACCGAAGATCGTTTTCGGTGAATAGCCGGATATCGGGAATATCGAAATAAAGCATCGCCGGCCGCTCGATCCCCATCCCCCACGCAAAACCCGAATACTCTTCCGGATCGATCTTCCCATTTTTCAAAACATTGGGATGAATCATCCCCGCTCCAAGAATCTCCAGCCACCCCGTATGCTTGCAAATGCGGCATCCGGTCCCGCTGCAGGCCGTGCAGCTCACGTCTACCTCCATCCCTGGTTCCACAAAGGGAAAATAACTGGGACGAAAGCGCGTTTTCACTTTTTCGCTAAAGAGTTTCTTCAAAAACTCATCCATCGTAGACATGAGGTCGGCGAAGCTAACCCCTTTGTCTACATAAAATGCCTCTAGCTGATGGAAAAAAACATGAGAGCGGGCCGATACGTCCTCGTTTCGAAAGGCTCGCCCCGGGGCGGCAATCCGGAGCGGGGGAGAAAATTTCTCCATCGCGTGCACTTGGATATTGCTCGTATGAGTGCGTAAAAGAAAGCCGCTGCCTAAGTAGAAAGTGTCTTGCATGTCTCGGGCCGGATGGTCGGGCGCGAAATTGAGCCCTTCGAAATTGTAATAGTCGGTGTCGACATCAGGCCCTAATTGCACCGAGAACCCCATCCCTTTGAGGATGTCGATGATCCGCTGCATCATCTGGTTGATCGGGTGAAGGCGCCCTATTGGGTGGCGGCGGCCAGGCAGGGTCGCATCAATCCACTCCTTCCGAAACGCAGCGGCCATTTCTTGATTTTTCAGGCGCGCTAGGCTCCCCTCGCAATGCGAAACCAGCTCGTCTTTGAGATCATTGATGAGCTTGCCCATGTGGGGCCTCTCATCGGCGCTGCAATCTTTCAGCGCCATCATGAGAGCTTGCACAGGCCCTTTCTTTCCCAGATATTTGACCTTGATCTCCTCTAGCTCTTTGGCAGAGGAGGCCTCCTGCAGCTCACGGATAAAATGGGTGCGAAGCTGCCCAATCTGTTCAGGAAGGGAAACCATAGGTTTTTCAGTTGGTCAGTCCATGCTTGGCCGATGCTGCGATCGCGGTGAAAGCCGTTGGGTCGCTGATCGCGAGCTCAGAGAGCCACTTGCGGTTGATTTCGCATCCTTGACGCTTCAGCCCGTTGATCAGCCGGCTGTAAGACATGCCGTTGATCTTCGCCGCAACCCCGATCCGGGTGATCCAAAGGCTCCTGAAATCGCGCTTGCGCAACTTGCGGTGCTTGTAGTTGTTGGAAAGCGCCGACATGAGGGCGTCTTTGCTGAGCTTCAAGTGGTTTTTCCGGTCGCCGTAAAACCCTTTGCAGCGCTTGAGCAGTTTTTTACTTCTTGCGCGGGCTGCCACCGCGTTCGTAATCCGTACCATGGTTTCTTAGACTCCCATCATGATCTTATACATTTTCACTTGGCCTTCATCGACCAAGCGGGCCTTGGCCAAATGGCGCTTCCGATTGGCGCTTTTCTTCGTCAAAATATGGCGGCGCCCCGGACGGGTTCTCTTTAATTTACCCGTGCCAGTCACCTTGAACCGGGCTTTTACAGCCTTCCTGGTTTTCATTTTAGGCATGACTTTTCTCCTTTTGAGCTTGTTCAGGGGCAGCGGCTTTCGTCCGTTTGCCGCTCGGCGCCAGCACAGTCGTAATCGTCCGCCCCATCATCTTCGGAGGGGATTCCACCGTGGAAATATCGCTTAAATCCAGGCAAAATTGCTTCACGACTTTCTCGCCCAGATCGATGTGGAGCATTTCCCTTCCGCGGAACATGATGGAAATGCGCACCTTGTTCCCTTTGATGAGAAACTCGCGGGCATGCTTCAATTTCGTCTGGAAATCATGGGTGTCGATATTGGGCTTTAACTTGATTTCCTTGACCTTGATCTGTACTTGCGCTTTTTTACTATCCTTTTCTTTCTTTTGCTGATGATAACGGAACTTTCCGTAATCGATAATCTTAGCGACAGGGGGCTTTGCCGTCGGGGCGATCTCCACCAAGTCCAACCCCGCGCTCTCCGCCATCGCGAGAGCTTCTCGCAGAGTCAAAACTCCTAGTTGTTCGCCGCTTTCAGAGATCACTCTCAGTCGATCCGCTCGGATTTCTCTATTTATTCTCAATGTCGTTCACCAATTTCATTCATGCGAGTTCATTTCTAACAAAAGAGCGACTAATCTTTCAACCGAAGCCGTTATTAAAAGATGGCTCGCTGCCAGTTCTATCGAAAAGGCGGCCCACTCACGCCCTAAAAAATCTCTTACTAAATAATCCAACCGAGGGGCGCCGGGCTCCTCCTCGAGCATTTCGACTTCCTTCCCTTGAGACTCAAGAGATCGGGCAAGCGCTTGGAAGCTCTTGCCGGACCGCTTGCGCCCGGAGAGGCGAAGCCGATGCTGAAAGCCTAAAAGATTAAGTGTTTTCTCGGTCAATTGCAAGGACGATGTTGCAATTTTTTGCGAGTCTCCGGAAGAGAGGCCCAAAAAAAGGCAAATCCGGGTCCCGCCGACCCCGGCAAAAAGACCGGTTTCCGGGTCCCAAGCCGGGCTAGGCTCGAAGTAGATTTCCCCGATCGCCTCCGTTCCCGTTTCTTTGGCAAGCAGCCTGTAAAGGTTCGGCCGGTCGGCAGAGACCACATCCATACTGACTTCAAGAGCGTTAAGAAATAGGTTTGCCCTCACCTTCTCGGCTACCTCATTTCGCAAGCGTTGGCCCTCCGGCAGCCACGCGATTCTTCCCCCAAAAAGGCGCCACAAGGATTTTTTGAGCCCGGCCCGCTCGTGGCTCTTCTCTGGGTAGTCGCGCCAATTTCTCAAAAATTGCTTCAGCTCTTCTTTGGAAGGGAAGGCGCACCCTGACAGCCTGTACAGAGAACCATCGATTTTTTTCATCGGCCAGAGCTTGAAAGCTGACAAGCCGGAAGTGCAAGATAGATGGGGGCCGGGACTTAAGTTGTGGAAGCTGCCGATTTGAACAATCTCTACCAGGCCATCGCCTCCCACCTCATCGGCTCGCGCGGCGTGTCCTTCTTTCAAAAGAAGCTCCCGGGCAGAGAAGGGCACCATCTCAAGAACCCTAACCTGCCGCCGTTCACGGACGATCTGGCGCATCTCTTCTTCGATCAGGATCTCGATTTCGGAAGGAGGGGGGGCTGCTAGCCAAAAGTCAAAAGAAAACCCCAAAGAGGTCGCTCTTCCCCCTAGGAGCTCGACGCCGGGAAACTTTTCGATGAAAGCGGCGGCGGCCACCTCAGCCGCAGTTCGGTTTAAAGTCGATAAATTCAAAATTTCTCTTATCTTATGGATGGTATGTAGCTGACTCGAACAG
>CAYTXY010000183.1:0-3515 GCA_964441355.1 uncultured bacterium | reverse complement strand
TCCCTGCATCGAACCACGGCTCTTTTTCCGGCAGGAAGGTCCGTTTTTGTATTTTCACTTTGGCAGGGGCCGGCAGATGATCCACCCTTGACGATTCTTCTTGGAAAGGAGAGCGGGCAGAGGGAAAAAAAGGACGGCAGTGGAATTTCGCGTCAGGCGGCGGGCTTTTGCCTTCCCGGTCTGACCAGTACACTCTCAACGTTTCTCTCCTAAATACAAAGTGACGGCGCCAAGCGCCATCGGAATTTGTCGGATCGAGCCGAAGTGGGCGCTCTTCATTAAAGAGCAAAAGGCGGCCCCGCAGGGGAAGGTCTCGATCGTCTCGTTCAAATAGCGGTAGGCGGCCTTGTTTTTGGAAAAAAATCCTCCGACATGAGGAAGGATGCGCCGCAAATAGAAGAGATGGAGCGTTTTCAACGGCTCTGGCGGCAGCGAAAATTCCAAGATGAGACATCTTCCGCCCGGTTTCAGGACGCGGCCGATTTCTTTCAGCGCGGATGCCGGATCAGGCACGTTGCGGATGCCGAAAGAAAACGTCGCTGCATCGAAAGAGTTCTCCCTAAAAGGAAGCTTCAAAGCGTCGGCGCGCTGAAATTTGACCTTTGTATGGTAAGGTTTAGATCCGATTTTGGTCTGGGCTTGATCTAGCATGAAAGAGGCGAGATCGATTCCGACCGCGGATTTTACGAGGGCGCCATTTTCCATGCAGGCGATGAGCTGATCCCCTGTCCCTGTCGCTAAATCGAGGAGGTCCAAATTTTTTCGCTCAGGTAGGTGGAGAGCGACTCGCTTTCTCCAACCGCGGTCCATCCCAAAGGAAAGGATCGAGTTGATCCGGTCATAGCTCGATGAGATCGCATCGAACATTTTCCAGACGTTTTCTTTGGAGTGTGTCACGCGGCCTCCTTGAATCGGAATACGGCCCTTTTAGCATGGGCTCCAAGGAGGCCCGCCGCGAGAAAGAAGGGGAGCTTTCCCTGCTGGAAGAGAAGGGGGTAGAAATCGCAACAGCCGATGAAAAGAAATGCGATAAAAATAGCGGTCAAAGAGGCGATCAGTGGCGTGATAGGGGATTTGACGGCAGCCCAAAGCAAGGAGAAAATAAAGAGGAGAAACGCGGCTAAGGAAACAAGGCCGGTTTCCGCAGCCAAGTAGAGATAGATGTTGTGAGTGGCGCTTGAGGCGGGAAAATTATCGCCCTTGAGCTCTTGGGGAAGATAATCTTGGCCGCGGATCGAGAGCTGGTGAAAACCGGTGCCAAAGAGGGGATAGTCTTTGATGACTTGGAGAGCCAAGTTCTGATAGGAGATCCGAAGAGCGTCCGATTCCTTCGCCAGTGTATTATAATTGACGATCCCGCCGCGGTCCCTGATTTGCTCATGGAGAATAAGGGTGCTAAGCAGGATGGAGAAGCTCATGGTCAGAGCGACAAGGCGCAGCGAGCGGTCATTCCAGAAAGAGCGGAGTCCATTTTGCCTAAAATGGAGAGCGAACCAGACCATGGTGCCGAGCGCCAAACTAAAAAGAGCCGAACGTGAAAAAGTTAAACTCATCGCGAAGAATTGGATCGGAATGAGCATGGCCGATACAAGCCGCCACCCTGGCATGGAAAAAAGGGAATAAGACGCGAGTAGGGACATGCTTAAGAACCCGCCGAGCACGTTTGGGTGGGGGAAGGTGCCCGAAGGGCGGATCACTTCGTGCCGCTGCAGAGGCGCATGGAAATCGAAGAGCCAAATGCGTCCCGAATCGACGGAAAATAACGGAAAGCTGCTCGGCTCGCCCAGTAAGCGAAGGCCTAGAGGAGCTTGCATTGCGTATTGGACGATCGCGAGGCCCGATTGGATGAGCGCTGCGGTTATGATGCATCCGAGCAAAAGAGAAGTGAGTCTGAATTTGTCTTCCATCTCGACATTGGCAAGGAAACAAAAAAGGATAAAAGGGGTTGCGAGCTGCAAGAGGCGGATATAAGGAATTGGGTAGTGGGCCAGAGGAGAGAGTGCGATCGAGGCGGCAGCGAAAAGAAAAACGGTCCAAAGAAATAGGGCGCCTCTAGATAGAAAAAAGCGGCTGAGGGGGACGCGGAATGCGAAGAGGGCGATGAAAAGAAGGAGGATCGCGATGATGTCGGAGGGGTAAAAATAGATCTTCTTATCGAAAAAGCTCGGCAAAATGACTTTTGCCGGGATGAGTTTCAGGGAAAAAAAACGGAAGAGCTTGTCGTATTTGTGCTCGAAGGGAATCGCAAAAGCGAGAAGACAGAGGAGAAAAAGGGAAAGACGCCGCCAAAACATAAACACGTCAAACTTATAGCATACGGCTTTTTAGTTCAAAAGTACTGGAAAGAAGCTCCAGGGTTTTTTCTCTTTGGGGACAGGCTTAGGAGCAATTTTCTCGTTGTTTTGCGCATAAAGGGGATTTTTCTTGAGAGGATTCTCTGCATTATCTTGGATTTCGAGTTGATGTTCTTGCTTGAGGTAGTTCTTGAGAATTCGATCAATGGTACTGATCTCTAGCGCATTTTTGTTTCTTACTTCTGTTTTTAACCGATTGATGAATTTAAAAATATCGCGGCCCGAGAAGCCTTTAGTTTGGTTGCCAATATGATCGACAATCGCCGGTGTAAAGAAACGCCGCAATTCAGCAGGAGTCACAAGGAGATCGACGATATTTCTGATCATCTCTTTCCTTTCTGCCAGCTTTGGAGTTCCAATTTTGATTTTATAGTCCAAACGACTCAGTACTGCTGGATCCAGATTTTTCGGAAGATTTGTGGCAAAGATCCACATGATTTTAGAATCAGCTGAACTTGATAATTTCAGGAATGCATTCAAGAAAGATACTAATTCTTGGCTTTTGCCGGTTTTTTTGGCTTCCTCCCTGTTTTCAAAGCATGCTTCCGCTTCGTCCACGAAAATCACGGTCTGAGTGGGGAGGCTTTTCATATATTCTACTAATTTTTGCAACATCTCGACAGCTGCGCCTGAGCCTGCCTGATTCGATCTTCCTTGCAAAGGTTGCAAGGAGCTATAATTCATCCCTTTTAAGAAATCTCCGCCGGAAATGTGGATGTAATTCATGTTGGAGTTCTTTGCGATCCATTTGGAGATCATTGATTTTCCTGTTCCTGGAGGGCCGTAGACGAGTAAATGTTGGAAAAAGTCGTTTTTTTCTTTGCTGGTCTGCGCGGAGGCTAGGATTTCATCAAGTTGTGCTTGGAGTTTGGGTTTAAATATGGGTTTTGTTTCCAAAGAGAGGTCTTTGTCAAAGTATTGGGAAATGACTTCGTAGGCGCCAAGAGCGAGCGATGTACCGAATCCGATAAGCTGAGGCAATGCATACAAAGAGATCATGTCGCTTCCAAAATAATTAGCGCTAAAGCCGAAAAGATTGAGACAAGATGAGGTCGTTTTTTGCGCCAGATTCCAAACGGAGGCCGCTGTAGGATGCATATCGGAATAAAGCCAAGAGAGCCATAGCGCTCCTCCGGAGATACCGGCTGCAGTAGCCCCCTC
>CAYTXY010000182.1:0-3538 GCA_964441355.1 uncultured bacterium | reverse complement strand
GATCCAGTCGATCAATGGACTGTCCGGACCAAAGACGGCAAGCCCTCTGCGCAATGGGAACATACGATCCTCATTACGGACACGGGGCACGAAGTCCTCACTGCCTTAAAATAAAAGATCTTGCTGGGCGGGCTTCTTGGTTTTTTTCTTCCGTTTCGGGATCAGCGCTTCTCTCAATGTCTCTTCGAGAGAGGGCTGTCCGGCGGGAAGCGGAGTCCTGTGATGGGCAAATGAGACAGGCTTCTCTTTGACCGTCAATTGGGTCACAAGATCCTGAAGATGCCGATTTTCTTCTTGCAGCTCTGCCATCTCTTGATCGCACCGGTCCAGCTCGACCCTTAGCTCTTCCGGCAAGAAGGAGTTTTGCTCCTCTTTTTCGAGCGCGCGGGTTTGCAGTTCTGTTTCCGCCTTGAAAAGAAGAGAGCGGGTTTCATGCAAAAGTTGGCTCTTTTCCTCAAACTGAGCCTTCAGTTGGCGATATAGAGCTTGAGCCGTCGAGAGTTCATGCACCTTCTTTTCAGCCGCAGCCAAACGCTCTTGGATCTCAGAGCGGTCCATTTTGAGATCTTCGATCTCTTTGAAGGATCTGCCAGCCTCGAGATGCGCGGCCTCTTTGAAATGGGCAGCCTCCAATCGGATCCGCCCGAGCTCCTCGGCTTCTCCGGCCAAACGCCGCTCATCTTCCAATGCCCGTTTGTCCAGGATCGCTTTTTCCTGGAAATGGGCCGCGTTCGCTTTTCTTAAGACATCGTTCAAGATTTCCAAGGAAGATTTTTCGGTTGCGATCTCTTCGTAATTTTTCCTCAGCTCATCGACTTTCGCGGCAGATGCCAGCTGCGTCTCGAGATGCAAGTCCCGGACCTTGCCCATCTCCTCTTCAAGGTTTTGAATGGCAGATGCCCTAAGGACAAGCTGCGAGCCCAATGCCGACAATTTTTCCTCCTCTTTTTCGAAAGAAAGTGCGGCGGCAAAGAAGGAACAGGCAAATGAAGCTTCCAGTCCCAGGCGGAGGAGATGGTGCGTCTCCAAAAAAAGGTGGCCGAGAATCCCCGAAAGAGAAAGCAGCATCAAAGCATAGGAGCAGCCCTTGAGGCGGTAGAGGGAGCACAAATAAAACCCGGCCGCGCCAGTTAAAAATAAGTCGAGGGGAAACGAGGCAAGAGGAAGCGCTGCAGCTATAGCATAGGCCGATAGAAGTGTGATGGGACCGGATACGTTCCAAAATTTTGTCATAAAAGCGAAAGAGCTCTCCCCACCGTCAAAAACCCTTGCTCGAAGCGGTGCATATCGAAGTGTTCATTCGGCGCGTGGATCGCGTCATTATCCAACCCATACCCCATGCCGGTGGCTGGAGCGCCGCAGGCGCGCATGAGATTGGGAATCACCGGGATCGACGCCCCGCTGGTCAGAAAGCGGCATCTATTTCCTGTGACCTCCGTTGCTGCTTCGGCCACCGCTTTGGATAATTTCGAATCGGCCTTGCTGCGAAAAGCGGCCTCTCCCTTATGGGTCGTTATTTCCACTTTCATTCCTTTCATGGCATGGCGTTTGAGGAATTCGACGATCGAGTTTGTGATTTTCACTGGATCTTGGCCCGGCACAAGGCGGCATGTGATCTTGGCGTGAGCTGAAGCGGGAATGACCGTTTTGATGCCGGCCCCCGTGTACCCGCCGACGATTCCATTGATCTCCAAAGTGGGGCGGAAACAATTGGCCTCATGCAAACTCTTCCCCTTTTCCCCGCCAAATGCCTCGATGCCGAAATTTTGCGTATAATATTCCTTCTCATGCCGCTTCTCGAACGACTTCAAATCTTCAGCCGTTGGACCCTCGACCCCATCATAGAACCCGGGGATTTGCACGCGGCCGTCAGAGTCCCAAAGCTTCGCCAAGAGTTCGACGAGGGCGCGGTTCGGATTGTAGGCGATCCCGCCATACATGCCAGAATGGAGATCCGATTTCGAACCAACGAGCGTCACCTCGACGGCCGTCATGCCCCGCGCTCCCAAAGTGACGGCCGGAATGTCGGGGTCGAACTGGTTGAAATCGACCACAAGAAGATGGTCGGCTTTTAGTTTTGATTGCAAAGAGGGAAGCATCTCTGAGAGGCCTCGGCTGCTAAATTCTTCTTCCCCCTCGATACAGAATTTAACATTTACGGGCAATGGAGCCCCTAGCTCCTTCCAGCTTTGGATCGCGCAAATGGCATAAAAAATCTGCCCCTTGTCGTCGGAGGCGCCCCGCGCATAGATCGACCCGTTCCGCTCGGTAGGCTCGAAAGGGGGGCTTTTCCAGAGTTCCAAGGGATCGGGGGGCTGGACATCGTAATGCCCATAAAAGAGAACCGTCTGACGGCCCGAGCCTGCGCTCAAATCCTGGGCGTAAACGATCGGCAAAGAGGGAGTCTCGATCCGCTCCGCATGGAGGTTCCCCTTTTTTAGATAATCGATGAGCCAGTCGGCGCACCGGATACAATCGGCATGGTAGGCCGGGTCGGCGCTAATCGAAGGGAATCGAAGGAACCTAAAATAGTCCTCTTGGATCCGGGCCTTATTCTTGTTAAACCATTTTTTTAATTCGGGCAGCGTCGTCATACTGGCAGATGATAGAGAAAGTTTCAGTATCTATTCAAGAGGCTCTCAAGACCGTCCGCTGGAAATGTCCCTATCTTCGGCCACTTGGGCCGCGTTCTCGATGAGAAAAAAAGCGAGGGTCTCGTCCCCTTCGAAGTCCAAAGCGACCTCCATTTTTCCAGAAGCGTCCGGGTGGGTGCAGGTGAGGAGCACGAAACACGCATAATCCTCCCCTAAATCCTTCTTGAGCCTCTCCAGGGCCGCTTCTTTTTTTTGCCGATTCTCAATGAAAACGGTTCTTTTACCTTTTTCCTTTGCGACGCCTTTTTTGCCCATTTGAACTAGTCCGAATCAATTTTTTACTTCCGAATAAATGTCAGATCCACCCAATTTCAGGCAATTGAATTCCACATCGGTTGCAAAACAGTGCCAAATGAGGTATACTCCTGACCAAAAAACCGGGTGAATTATGGCCATGGTAAAACGGATTTTCTTGTTCCTAGCTTTGAACTTCCTTGTGATCTTGATGATCACATTCGTTCTCAATCTGCTCAATATCAGGCCGTTTCTCTCCTCTTACGGCCTCGACATGAAATCGCTCCTCATCTTCTGCCTGATCTGGGGTATGGGAGGCGCTTTTATCTCGCTTGGCCTTTCGAGAGTGATGGCAAAATGGATGATGGGAGTCGAGATCGTCGATCCGAATACCCACGATCCCGAACTCAAGCATCTCGTCGATACGGTCCATAAATTAGCGCGCCGCTCCGGGCTGCCTCTTCCTCAAGTTGGCCTTTACCGCTCCAACGAGGTGAACGCCTTTGCGACAGGCCCTACGAAAAGCAGATCTCTTGTCGCCGTCTCCACGGGCCTCCTCCAAAGGATGAAGGATAACGAGATCGAAGGGGTCCTTGGCCATGAGATTTCCCACATCGCCAATGGCGACATGGTGACGATGACCCTTCTTC
>CAYTXY010000181.1:0-3585 GCA_964441355.1 uncultured bacterium | reverse complement strand
ATCTGCCGCCATCCCCAGAGGCCTCATTCGCTGGATTACATCCAAAACATCTGCGAGGAATTCGTAGAGATTTTCGGAGACCGGACGTTCCAGGACGACCGGGCGGTCATCTGCGGAATGGGGAAAATCGACGGACAGAAATTTGTCGTGATCGGCCAGGAAAAAGGGAAAGATACGGAAAGCAGGATCTCCCGCAATTTCGGCATGATGCACCCCGAAGGATACCGAAAGGCGATGCGGTGCATGCGCCTTGCCGCAAAATTCCAACTTCCCGTCGTGTCGCTGATCGACACGCCGGGCGCTTATCCCGGCCTGACTGCGGAAGAGCGGGGGCAAGGATGGGCGATTGCTCAGAATCTCTGGGAGATGGCCCGTTTACGGACTCCTGTCATCGTCGTCGTGATCGGCGAGGGGTGTTCCGGCGGAGCCATCGGCATCGGAGTGGGGGACTCTATCGGAATGTTGGAACACGCCTACTATTCGGTCATTTCGCCGGAAGGCTGTTCCTCGATCCTCTGGAAAGACGTGAAGAAAAACGCCGTGGCTGCGGCAGCGCTGAAGATGCAGGTGGAAGATCTCTTGGGCCTTGGCGTCGTCGACCGGATGATCCCCGAGCCGCTCGGGGGCGCCCACTTCGATCCTAAGACCGCTTTTCTCAATGTGAAAACATTCATCAAAGATCAATGGGAACTCTTAAAATCGGTCCCGATCGATGTTCTTTTAGAAAATCGCTACCAAAAATTTCGAAAAATGGGCAAATTCGAAAGCGTTCATGAAACTGCTCCTGCAAGCGGCGATCCGCAATAGCCGACACCTTACTCTCGCTCTTCTTACATTCTTTACGCTGCTTTGCCTTACGATTGCTACGCAGTGCGAGATGTTTTCCGTCGGACTCATGGCCAATTCGGGAGCCGATTTCTTCACACTCTTCAGTCCCGACTCTAAGAAGGTAAAAGAAAAAATTTCGATCCGCGATGTCAACCGCCGTTGGGCTGACATCGATACGAATGGCGACGGGGTCATTACGAAACGGGACGCCTCTCTTTACATCGCCCAAAGGAAAGAATCCAATCCATTGGGATGGGTGATGCACGAAGTGTCTTCCCATTTCGATATCGAACGGGATTTTTCTCTCTTGATCGGCCTCCTCGGTTGCGTCGCGGTTTTCAAAGCCCTATCGCTATTTTTTGCCCGTTATGTAACGCAGCTCCTATCGATCCGGATCACGCGCGATCTCAGGCAGCAATATTTCGAACACATCCAATCGCTCCCCTTAAGTTTTTATCAGGAACAAAATTTAGGCAGCCTCTCATCGAGGGCGGTCGGCGACGCGGGCCAGATCGCCTCGTCTCTCAATTCCTGCCTCACGAATTATATGCAGACTCCGTTCACTCTCGTATCGACGTTAGTCGCTTGTTTTTATCTTTCTTGGCAGCTTTCGATGATCATTTTCCTTGGCCTTCCACTCATCGTCTTCCCGGTGATTTACTTAACGCGGCAGGTGAAGCGGATCACCCGGCAGCTCCAAAAAAACCAAGAGACGTTCACATCGGTTCTCCTCGATTTCCTCGCCGGCATCCAGACCGTCAAGATTTTCGCGATGGAGGCGTTTTCTCTCCGCAAATACAAAGAGCAGAACGACCAGATGGCGGCTCTTGAGAGCAAGAGCGCCAAATATGGCCTTTTGACCCGTCCGCTTCTCCACATGATCGCCACATGCTGCCTAGCGGTGGTCGTCCTTTTCGGCCTCTACACGCTCCGTATGACGGTCGGGCAGCTTCTCATGTTCTGCGGCCTGCTTCACATGTTCTATGAGCCGGTGAAGAAATTTGCCGAAGAGAACGCAAACGTCCAGAAAGGGGTCGTCGCCGCGGAGAGGATGTTCGAGGTGCTCAACCTCAAACCGCAGATCCAAGACCGCGACGGCGCGATCGATTTGACCGGGTTCAAAAACCTGATCGAATTCGACCAAGTCTGGTTTAAATACAAAGACGATTGGATCCTGAAGGACCTCAGTTTTACAGTGAAGCGGGGAGAGGTTGTGGCGCTCGTCGGCGCGACGGGAGCGGGGAAATCAACCCTCGTGCAGCTCCTTCCCCGCCTCTATGAGATCCAAAAGGGGGAAATCCGGATCGACGGGGTTCCGATCAATGCGCTGACCCAAAGATCGCTCCGCGACCAGATCGCGTTCGTCCCGCAAAGGCCCTTTCTCTTTTTTGATACGGTTGCCGAAAATATCGCCTTCGGAAGGAGTTTTTCGAAGAAAGAGATCGAAGAGGCGGCCCGCAAAGCCTACGCCCACGAATTTATTTCGGAGCTGCCGAAGCAATACGATACGCTTCTTGCCGAAATGGGAAAAACCCTATCGGGAGGCCAGCAGCAGCGGCTCGCGATCGCGAGGGCTCTTGTGAAAAAAGCTCCGATCCTCATTATGGACGAGGCGACCTCATCGCTTGACGCCATTTCCGAAAACCATATCAAGCGGGCCATCCGGGAACTGCAGGGAGAGATGACGCAGCTTCTCATTGCCCACCGCCTCTCTACGATCGAGCATGCCGACCGGATCATTTTCCTCGACCGCGGGCGCAAAATCGGGGACGGAACACTGCCTAAGCTGCTCGAAACCTGCGTCCCGTTCCGAATCCTTTGGGAAACGTATCACCACTCCGAAGCCACCACGGGGTAGATTCTCTTTTTTCTCTTTGTCTTCGTAAGGAAAGTGCCAAAAACAGTCTAAGGAGAGCTGTGGACGGGATAGATCGGAAGAAGTGAAAGAAAAGGGCCAAGAAAGGGCCCTTTTTCATGGCTTTATTTAGACGCAAAACGGAAGAGTTTTATAGGGTTCGGTTGCGCAGAACCAGGTGAGAAGCTCCTGTGTTTTCTTATTGTTTGATGCTGCTACACAGTCCTTATAATCTTTAGTATCTACAAAGAGGGAATAGAGCTCGCTAAATTTCTTGCTAAATTCAGGGCTGTCAAGGGAAACGTTGCTCGGCAGCGTAGTTGATCCCGCTATGATAAAGAGTCCCGTGCATGTCTTAGATAAGTCGCGTTGTGTTGGTGGTGTTGGTTTGCCCAAGACCAAGTTACTGCCTAAGTATGTAGCGGTAGCTAGGCTTAATCCGATGATGACTCCAATAGCGATATTTTTCGTTCTATTGCAAGCCTGGTCTTTTTTTGGTCTACGTCAGTTGTAGAAAGTCCGGTGTTTGAGAGGCTGGTGCTTCTTCGTACAGAAGTTGGCATAAAATCTCCTTTTTAATTTCGGGTCTTTTTCGGTAATGATCATAAAATATTTTGTGTTTATTGCAAAGTATAAATATGGGATTGATGCAAAATAAAATTTACATGTGAGGCTCGATTGCAGGCGATAGAGGTCAAAAACTCACGGGAGAAAGGCAAGGTGCCTCTTCAGGGAAGGGCTAAATCTGAAGTCAGCCCCGCGCGGGCCGTGGACACAAGGGAGCTGTGAGCGCGAAGCCCTAGCGGTCTACGTAGTGAAATTACACCCTATTTTCAATGAGGTCCCTGCTAGTTGAAAAATTGTATTGACATCGCTCTATCCGATAGATTATTTCCCTAAGA
>CAYTXY010000180.1:0-3588 GCA_964441355.1 uncultured bacterium | reverse complement strand
CGATATCCATATCCGCGACGCGCTTGGTAGGCACTGGCAATGCGGGACGGTTCAGCTCGACATGTCGCTGCCGCAAAAATTCAAGTTGGATTATGTAGATAGCGACGGTCAGCATAAGCGTCCCGTGATGCTGCATCGAGCCATTTTCGGATCCCTCGAGCGGCTTTTCGGCATTCTCGTCGAACATTTCGCAGGAAAATTTCCCTTCTGGCTGAGCCCTTATCAAGTAAAAATTCTCACCATCGCTGACAGACATATCCCGTTTGCTCAAGAAACCGCGCAAAAAATTCGCAAGCTCGGAATCATCTGCGATGTCGACGACACCAATGAATCGATGGGCAAGAAAGTGCGAAACGCGCAGCTTCTCAAAGTCAACTACATGCTCACGATTGGCGATAAGGAAATGGAGAACAAAACGGTCGCTTTAAGGACGCGCGACAACGTCGTGCATGGCGAAGTTGACATTTCCGATTTTCTTGCTAAAGTCGTAAAAGAACGAGACGATCGGGCGCTGATGTCGCCCTATTCCATAACCACATAGGAGTCATATGAAGGTTATTTCCGTCAGCAGTTTTAAAGGCGGAACCGCGAAAACATCCACATCGCTCCATCTCGGCGCTGCGCTATGCATGTTCCACAACAAGCGGGTTCTATTGATCGACTTCGATGCCCAGGCCAATTTGACGACCGGTCTCGGTTTCGATCCGGACGAACAAGACAGCATAGCCCCTGTCCTGCAGGGAGAAAAAACGGTGCAAGAGGTGATTTTGACAACGTGCATTCCCAATATGCACATCGTCCCCGCGGATACTTGGCTTGAACGGGTCGAGGTTTCGGGCGCGCTTGCCGCAGATCGCTATTCCCATGAGCGGCTCAAAGAAATTTTGCGCGACCTGCCTTATGATTTTATATTGATCGATACCCCGCCATCTCTTTGCTGGCTAACTGAATCCTCCCTGATCGCCTCCCACTATTCGCTCGTTTGCGCCACTCCCGAATTCTACAGTGTAAAAGGGCTCCAGAGACTCTCCCTTTTCATCAACAACATATCCGAGAGGCATGGCACGAAAGTTCTCGGCGTTGCCTTGTCCTTTTGGAATCCACGAGGCAAAAGCAACGACGCATTTTTGAAAGTCATCGAACAGACATTCCCTGGAAAACTCTTGCAAGCAAAGGTCAGACGGGATATCGCAGTATCTGAGGCAACCATTTACGGCAAACCGATCTTTGAGACGTCGCCCAAAGCTAGGGCCTCGGACGACTATATGGCTCTCACATCGGAAATACTCGCGAGGACTTAATGATGTCGAAATTCAACGACCTGCTCAATTTGCGCTTCAAGCAAAAAAACGCTGCGCCTCCTAACAAAGTAACGGCTCTTGTCGAAAAATCGAATAATGGAGACCTGTCCAGCTTTTCCGGCGTTTTCCGGATCGCTGCATTAAATGAAAAAGAGAAAAGCGCTATCGTTGCCCTCCTCACACATCACCGTCCAAACGATGCTCATAATATCGACGCTGATTTCGAAGCGCTTTCGGCCATCACGTCGGAAGTGAAGGCGATCGCCAATCAGGCGGTCATTCTCCATGGCGAAAGGATCAAACGGGCGCAGGAAATATTGAAAAAATACCGCGACGGGGCTTTCACCGCGTGGCTCTATGCAACTTACGGCAACCGCCAAACTCCTTATAATTTTCTTCAATACTATGAATTCTATATAACGATGCCTTCTGCGGTGCACCCTCTCATCGACCAAATGCCCAGGCAAGCTGTCTACAGCCTCGCCAGCCGAAGCGGATCCATAGAGCGAAAAGCTGACATTGTTAAAAGCTATACTGGGCAGGCCAAACAAGAACTGCTCAAGCTGATCCGGCTCGAGTTTCCGCTTGCGGAAGACGACAAGCGGCTTCCTTCTCTTCCCAACCACGCGATCAATTTTTTAAAACGGGCCCGAGAAACCCTTAAAAACCCCCTTTGTAAAATACAGGGCGATGAGTTGCAAAAAATCCGCCAGCTTCTCGCCCAACTCCAGCAATTGATCGAACAGTGAACGATGTTTATATAAGCCCTTTCTCCTCTCGCTACGCAAGCGAAGAGATGTCCTATCTCTTTTCAGCCAAATATAAAATCATTACTTTTAGACGGCTTTGGATCTCGCTCGCCAAGGCCGAAAGGCAGCTGGGGCTTCCTATCTCTAAAGAACAGATCGCCCAGATGGAAAAGCATCTGGAAGAGATCGATTTCGCAAAAGCCGCAGCCTACGAAAAACAGTTTCGACATGACGTCATGGCTCATATCCATACCTTCGGAGACCAGTGCCCCGATGCGAAACCGATTATCCATCTGGGAGCGACCTCCTGTTATGTCACCGATAACGGAGATTTAATCCAATTCAAGGAGGCGCTCGCCCTTCTTTTTGGAAAGCTCGTCCACATCCTGCGGCTTCTTTCCCGTTTCGCTGCCAAGGAATGGAAAACCCCAACCCTAAGTTATACCCATTATCAAAGCGCCCAGCCAACGACCATCGGAAAAAGGGCTTGCCTTTGGCTGCAAGATTTTCTCCTCGACGCTCAAGATTGGAAGCGGCTCTCCGACACCCTTCCCTTCCTTGGGGCCAAAGGCGCTACGGGCACGCAAAGTTCGTTTCTCGCCCTTTTCGATGGAACCGCGGCAAAAGTCGACAAACTGGAGAAATTGATCGCCAAGGAATTTGGATTTTCCAAAATTCTCCCGATTTCAGGACAGACCTACAGCCGCAAAATCGATTTGATCCTTTTAAACGCTTTCGAATCTTTCGCTGCAAGCGCCCATAAAATGGGCACCGATATCCGACTTCTTGCGCACGACGGGGAGCTTTGTGAAACGCCTTCCAAATCCCAAGTCGGCTCATCCGCTATGCCTTATAAGCGAAACCCCATCTACTCGGAACGGATTTGCGGACTTGCCCGTTTTGTCATGTCGCTGGCACAAAATCCCGCTTACACCGCCGCGACCCAATGGCTGGAGCGCTCTTTGGACGATTCTTCTAATCGCCGGCTCTCCATCCCCGAAGCTTTTTTAGGGATGGACGCTCTTTTGAATTTGCTCGCCCATCTTCTTGAGAATTTGCAAGCGGTCCCGGCTGTCGCCCTAGAGCGGTTAAATCATGAGCTTCCTAAACTCGTTATGGAAAATATCCTGATGAAAGCGGTCAAAAATGGGGGCAGCCGGCAAGACCTCCATGAAAAGCTCCGCCGACTTTCAAAAAAATCTCTGGCCGCACTTGTAGAAGAAATTACAAGCGATCCTGAATTCCATCTAAACCGAAAAGAATTAAAACCTTTGCTTTCCATCTCAACTCTGATCGGCTTGGCGCCAGATCAAGTCCGGAATTTTTTAAAACGCGAGGTTCATCCGTTTTTAAAAAAATGTCCTCTTAAGGCCCCTAAACTCCCTTCGGTTGAAGTCTAGCTATACCGCGCCCGCTTAGGTTGTGTGAATTTTGACAGCGGATTTTGCGTTCCAGTAGCGTTGCGGAGATCGCCGTAAACTTTAGTATGTTAGCAAGATCGAGCAATGCGCTGGGGCGCAAAAGGCGCTCAACAAAAT
>CAYTXY010000179.1:0-3660 GCA_964441355.1 uncultured bacterium | reverse complement strand
TGATCTTATTCAAAAACCGGCTCCGGATGATGCAGCCGCCGCGCCACATGAGGGCTACGTTTCCGAGATTGAGGTTCCATTTATTCCCGTCGGAAGCGCTTTGCATCAGCATGAACCCTTGGGCATAGCTGATGATTTTAGAGGCGTAGAGGGCCTTTGCGATGCCGTCGGAATACTCTTTGCTCTTCTTCATTGGCGGATGGTCTGGCCCTTTGTAGAGGCGGCTTGCCGCTATCCGCTGGTCTTTCAATGAGGAGAGGCAGCGCGCGAACACCGCTTCGCCGATCAACGTTAGCGGCTGGCCGCGGTCAAGGGCGTCGATCCCGGTCCATTTTCCCGTCCCTTTTTGACCTGCTACATCCAAAATCTTTTCCAGAAGCGGTTTTCCGTCCGCATCGAGCTTAGTGAAAATATCCGCCGTAATTTCGATGAGATAGCTATCCAATGCCCCCTGGTTCCACTCAAGAAAGGTTTTGTGAAGTTCAGGATAGGGATATTGGGCGCTTTTCAAAAGATCGTACGCTTCGCAAATCAGCTGCATATCGCCATATTCGATCCCGTTATGGACCATTTTCACATAGTGGCCCGCACCTCCGATCCCGACCCAATCGCAGCAGGGGGCGCCATCGTCGGCGCGGGCAGCGATCGCTTGAAAAATGGGTTTCACATGAGGCCAAGCATCCGGATTGCCGCCGGGCATAATCGATGGCCCATGGCGAGCTCCCTCTTCTCCTCCCGAAATCCCCGTACCTATAAAGAGGATTCCCTTTTCCTTGAGAGCTTCGAATCTCCTTTGGCTGTCGGGAAAGTGGCTATTGCCCCCGTCGATGATGATGTCCCCCTTTTCCAAAAGTGGAACGAGGAGGTCGATAAATTCGTCGACCGGATCTCCCGCCTTCACCATCAGCATGACCCTTCTGGGCCGTTGCAGAGCCGCCACGAACCCCTTCAGGTCGTGGGAGCCGGAAATCTTTTTGCCTTTGGCAGGACCTTTGAGAAAATCATCCACCTTGGAAACAGTGCGGTTGTAAACCTGAACCACATAGCCGTGGTCTGCCATGTTGAGGACCAAGTTCTGCCCCATCACAGCGAGGCCAATGAGCCCGATATCCGCTTGCATAGTTCCTCTCGTATTTACCTTGAGAGTAAGCGATTGAACCATTATAATAAAGGACTTGAAATGTTCTCGTAGCTCAGTGGATAGAGCGGTCGCCTCCTAAGCGACAGGTCGCTGGTTCAACTCCAGCCGAGGACGAATCTCAAACAGGGGCACCTCTAGGTGCTCTCGATAAAAGCAGGAGGCGTAGCGATGTCCCTCTCCCTTATATTTGCAATGTTTTCGTATTCCTTAGCAATGTCCATTTCCCCAGGACCTGTGAATATGATTATCCTTTCATCGGGTGTAGATTATGGCGCAAAGAAAACATTCCCCTATGTTTCAGGGGCGACGATAGGCTTTACATTGCTACTCCTTTTTGTAGGATTTTTTTTTAAAAAATTCATCGAAGCCTACCCGTCTCTCCTATCCTTCATTACAATTGCGGGGGTTTTATATATTATTTACATGGGTTATAAAATCGCTTCGTCGCACCCTGAAATCAAAGTAAAAAAAGCGGACATCCCAAAATTTTACGAAGGTTTTTTGCTTCAATGGTTCAACCCTAAAGCATGGATTGCGTGTGTATCTGGTGTTTCGATTTTTTCTAGACCTGAAAGTTCTGGAATTTTTTTAACATTCGTCAGCATCTACTTTCTTGTTTGTTATGCTTCGCTGGCTATTTGGGCATTTTTGGGGGAGAAAATTTCTTTCTTACTAAAGAGTCAATTTCGTTTACGTCTCTTTAATCTTTTAACCGGCTTATTATTGATTGTAACAGCCCTCTACATAGGTTACACTCATTTCGCATAATCAGAAACAGTCTCTACGCGACTTCTATCCTTCGAGGAAAATCTTATTTCTCGCCAGAATCAACGATTATACCGAGGAGAGATTCAAAAATCGGAATACGGCAAGGTTGCGGACACTTGAAAAAGCTCGGGGGTTCGCTCTTTTGCTAGGAAAGCAGGCGGACTCAAAGGCAGTGGCTGTCCGACGCAGCAAGATTCCAATTTTTTGACCGAGTTCGGTATATGCAATACATCCTAAAACAGTTGCTTCACGGTATACGAAAGCACTGCACTCTTAGGGATTGTCAGAAAATAGTCTTTTAGAGATGATCATATTTCTCGTTAACAAAACAAACAAAAAAAGGTTATGTTATGACAAACCAAGTAACGGCCAATATCGGAAATTCTTCCCAAGTTGCAGCTGTGCAACAGACTCCAGTTGAGTCATCAAGCTTTATAATAAGATGTACTAATCAATCTCAATCTTTTTTTGGTGATATATTTCGTAAAATAATAGTGGAGAAACCTCAGAATTCAGTTACAATCAGGGACATCAAAATTGCTACAGCGCAAGAATTAAATTTTCCTATCGAATCATTAAGTGTGATTATTAATCAAAGCATACCAGGCAACAATACTTTCATTCCTGATTATATCCCGCACATTCATGTCGTAAAACTAAAAAATAATAGTCAGTAGCAACTGTGCAAGCACATGCTGCTTGCATAAATTCAAATTACGGGATGCTGGCTGACCATTAGGCTGATCAAATCGCCTCATGCATGCATGTCCTGCATGATCTGCATAAAAAATCAACATTCTTCTGCACCCAAATCATCGTTCATTGGCTCAGATTGAACGGCAGCTCGGTAACGCAACGCAAACGTTCACGATCATTTGCTCTACGAAACTCTTAGGTTTCTTCTATGAAAATTTTTGGACAACGCCTAGGCTTCTTGCCTACCTCTTCAATTTCTTGAACGGCATCTCGGCGTTAGTCCGGCCCTTCAGGGCCGAGTCAAGCGCCGGGGTCCCCGAAGACGCATCGTCTTTGGGGTGGGGGGCTATCTGTTGGTTCGCGGCAAGGAACTTGCCGCCCCTTACGGGAGGAGAATCTCCCTCCTCTCAGGAGGGAGTTCTTCAAGTAGTAATCGATGCCATCGTCGACGCCGCGGGCGATCTTGTTTTGATACTCGAGTGATTTTAGGTTGACCCTCTCCTCCGGATTGGAGTGAACCCCCCTTCGATCAGAACGTTGATAGGTTCCTGGACAGAATAGCGGGATAGGCTTAAAATGTGATTAAAAGTGAAAATTAATATTGTCGTTAATATTTAAATTGTAAATAATAGTCATTAATTTAAAATATGAGAAAACAATGAATAGTATTAGGTTCATAACTACCTTGGCTCAACGCGCTACGCAGCTATTGTATAACACCGTAAATGTTCTTTCGAGACAGGGACAAAGTGGATCGCAATCGTCACAATCTTCTATATACATGGCAGCGACCGCCACGCTCGCCCTGTTCGGCATCATTTATGTTGCTCCCAGAGTGTCCGCATATCTGAAAACCCGTATGGCGCCGGTTGCTGCGGATGGGGCAAACTCGCCCAGTTCTTCGAGATCATCGAACAGGGTACCACCTATCGGACAACCCGCCTCTTACCGCGCTGACTTCGAGAAGGGCCTAGCGGACTGGTGCAACGAAAAACGAGGCAAATGATCGGGCCACACAAGCCTCGGACCGGCCGCTCGAGGAACTTCTTCCAGAA
>CAYTXY010000178.1:0-3674 GCA_964441355.1 uncultured bacterium | reverse complement strand
AAATATGGTCATTGACAAGCTGCATCAAATCTTTATCGCTCGAACATAAAAAGACTTTTGCCCCCTGCTTTTCAGCCCACAGGGCGATTGTTGCCATGGTGTCATCTGCTTCAACGCCATCGACAGACAAAGTGGGAATGCCAGCGAGTTTGCAATATTCATAGGCCCATTCGAATTGAGTGAAAAGATCTTCTGGGGCCCCTTTGCGATGCATTTTGTATTCTGCATAAACTGCCTGGCGCGATTTCTTGTTATCCGGACCGTCGAATACGGCGACAAAATGCTCGGGCGAAAACTCTTTGATCAGTTTTTGCACCGAACGGATGAATCCAAAAAGGGCGCTCGTCGATTGTCCCGCGCCATTCAACATCGGCCCGATCGCGTAGTAGGACCTGAACAAGAAATTGACCGCGTCGAGAATGTAGATCTTATTCATTCGCAGGCTGGTACAAATAGGCAAACTGATCGCGTATTTTCGGCTGCCCTAAGTCGAAGCTATGTTCGATCTTGCCGCTCAAGAGGGTGTTTCTCCCTTTAAAGAGTTTGGAGAGCCAAGCGTACTGCTGTTCGAGTTTGACGACCTGATAGGGTTTCGCAGGGTCGATTTTAGCCTCTTCGAGGAGGGCGAGGAGAGCCTCGTTCCGGCTTGCATTGGCCGTGTCGATATAACCGTATTGTTCCGCCTTGACTGGATCGAAAATACGGGCCCCATATTCTGTGAGCAGCTTATCTTTATCGAGGCGGGGGCGGGCTGAGGTGACAATCTGGACGAACCGGTCATAAAAGAAGGCGATGATCGCTTTATAAGACTGATCTTCCCCTTCCTTCCAAGGGCGGAAAGGGCTCATTGCGTCTTTGTCGATCCCTTTTGTGAGGGTTTTTGACTGAACGCCGATTTTTCCAAGGGTTTCATAAACGTTGAAAAAAGGCCCTAGGATGACGCCGACCGACCCGATGATCGAGGTGGGGCTTGCGTAGATTTTGTCAGCCGCCGACGAGATGTACATCCCTCCCGATGCGCAAAGACCGTCGACATAGGCGTAAATCGGCACTTTGTACCTGGCTTTGTATTCCAGGAGCATCCGGTAGATGTTGTCCGAATCGATGACGGTTCCGCCTGGAGTGTTGAAATGGATCAAGATCCCTTTCACACGGTTGTTCGCAAGGACGCCGGTTCTGGACTCAATCAGGATATTTTCGACGGTCTCCGTATCGAGGCCGGGCTCTCCAATGATCCCATTGATGTTCAGTTGGAGGATCGCCGGCGCTGTGGTCGAGACCGCTTCCCGCTTATTATCCGCATCGGGAGCGACCTCCAGTGTCGTCTTCGAGTCAACGGTGACCGTCTCTGAACAAAGGCTATAGGCCAGGGCGCACAGGAAAAGGCCCACGAGGATGGCGACTACGCCAAAAAACATTTTGCTGAACGTGCGCAGCGCCGAGACGAAGATCGATTCACGGGAAATTTCCATGGAAAACCTTATGGGTATATCTCAATGATTGTAGCATTCATCTCACTAAAAAGAAACATGTTTACTCTGAAGTAAAATTTTGAGGGAAGTGCTATGTAGCTAAATTATTTCCTAAGTTTGCCATCTTAAGAAGATTTTGCCTCGTGGGGGCGGGGTGGGGCGGCCTGGAAAAGTTCGAGAAAGGCCAGCCACCCAAAAGCCACAAAGGCGGCAAAAACGATCCAGGAAAAGGAAATGTGGTAGACAAGCCCCGCCAAAACGATGAATTGCAGCGCGGTCGTGACTTTACCCCATCGGACTGAGCGGAAGACAATCGATTTTGTCCGCCGAGTGGCGAGCATAAGGAGCCCGTACAGGCAGAGGAAGAAATCGCGCGAAGCAACCGCTGCGATCTGCCAAGAGTCGATCCCTCCTTCATGATAGAGCGCTGCCAGGGCGAAATAGACAAAAAACTTATCCATCGCCGGATCGAGAACCGCGCCGAAGCGGCTGGTCGATTGGGTGCGGCGGGCTAAGTAGCCGTCGATGCAATCAGTCAATGCAGCCAGTAGGATCGCCAGCAGGCGAAGGGCGGCATTTTCCTGAAGGAATAACAAGGCAAGCGGCGCCCGGAAAAAGGAAAGGCTGTTCGAAATCGTAATCATTTGAAAGGGATTGGTGTCATGCGTAATTTTTATACCAGATCCTCTGATTTAGGATCATGTACCTTTGAGGGTGTTAGCAATTTGATCGCTGTCATCTCAAGGATCTTTTCGGGACTTTTTGTGCTTTGCTCCTTGAAAATATCGCAGGGAATATTCCCCGCGTCGGACAGCGCAAAAATTCCGCGAAAATATCTCTTGATCTGTGAGCGCCACTTGCTAACACCCTCTTACGCCCCTTCCTTCATCAGCTGGGATTGGGGGAGGGGAGAGGGAGGGTCGGGGATATTGAGCTTGGCGTCGCGGGCTGTGAGGGCGTCGAATTGCTTCCCTAAAGAAACAACGGCGAAGATCCAGACGAGAATCACGATGAGGAAAATCGCTCCTACATAAGGAGTGCTGGCAGAGACCGTCGTCAGCAGGAGGAGGAGGCCTTGGTGGATGACGGAGCCGCCTGATTTGCCGATGCGGGATCCGACGCCGTCGATCGCAGCCTTCCCCTTAAGCCTGGATTCCGAGCTCAAGGGGATAAAAGCGATTTCTTTCGTCGCGTCGAACAGGGTGTATTTGCAGGCCCTGGCCATCGCTTGGTGCAGGAAGCCGCAGGTGACGCTGAGCATGAGCGGGGTCGTGCCGAAGAGGGCCCCGATCCACTGAATGCCCGATTGTTCGGATAAGGTGAAGAAGAAAAAGGCGATGCCCATCACAAGGACGATGATAGCGGGGATGAGCGCGGCCGCGGTCCAAGAGCGGCGGATGAAACTGCTAGTGAAAAAGATCGATACGACGGTCGCGATGATCCCCATTACGGTCATCACGTCTCCCATGTAAGCAGTATAATCGCCGGGGTTCGGATAGACCTGCTTGATCTGGTTCTTCCAGACGACCTCGATTAGGTTCATCGCAACATTGTAGGCGACGACGATGCTCGCGATGCAAATTAAATATTTTGACCTTGCAAGGTAAGCAAAATTTTTCCGCATCGACATCTTGATTTTTTCAGGCTGCTGGGAGGGCTTGGAGAGTTCGTCGGGGCGGATTACGTTTTTATTGAGCCAGCGAAAGATCGCGATCGTCGCGAATCCGGCAATAATGACCGCGGCGCTAAGAAAGAAAACCGACTGGTCCCACACTGTTTTCCCGTAAGGGATCCAGGGAATATAGAGATTTGTGGCAAAGTTGCTGGCCATCTGGCCCGCTCCGATCCCGGCGAGGTTGCCGCCGATCATGAGCAGCCCATAATAGCGCCTCGCTTCTTTCACTGACGTTACTTCGTTGGCAAAGCCCCAGAATAGGACGGATAGGATCGCCGTGCTCCAAAGTTCCGACATGACATAGAACAAGGTGAACGTCCAATTGCGGAATAAGGCAATTAAACCTTTGAACCCTGCGGGGAGGAGGGCTTGGAGCCGATCGGCCAGCGCATTGGGGTGAAGGTGGTCTTGAAGTGGGAAAAGGACGAAAGTGAAAATAAAGAAGAACGAGAGGAAAAGGAGCATCATGATGTAGAACACCTTCTCCCTGGAATAGCGGTTCGCGAGCCGCGTAAAAATAAAAGTCA
>CAYTXY010000177.1:0-3684 GCA_964441355.1 uncultured bacterium | reverse complement strand
TAGAGCAAGAAGGGAAGCCAGTGGGGAGTCACTTGGCCCCCCCAAGCCGCCTCACATAGACGCGCCGGATCCGGTTGGGATCCGCAGCAAGGATGTAGAACAAAAATTGGTCGTTTGCGTACTTTGTCCCAGGCGTTGGTATGTCTCCGAGCTGTTCGATCAGCCACCCTCCGAGAGTCAGGATATTCTCATGGGTTTTGAGAGGGATCCCGAAAATTTCCCGAAATTCGGAAAGTTCCAGTTTTCCGCTCGCGATGATCACATCGTCGGTAGACCTGGTGTACCGGCTCTTCGCATCCCGCCGATCGGAAATCTCGCCAACCATCGCCTCGATCAAGTCCTCTTGAGAAATGAGCCCGGAGATGGAGCCATACTCGTCGACGACGATGGCCAAGCTCTCCCCTCGCTCGCGCATGTTGCTGAGGAGCGTCCAGCATCTCGTCGCTTCAGGGACATAGTACGGTTTTTTCAGGATTGGGAGGAGGTCATGAGGAGACGCGATCTTGTTTTGATGAAAAAAGAAGCGCTTGGTCGATAAAATGCCGAGAAGATGATCCAAATTTTCCTCGCAAACGGGGATGCGCGTCGTCTCGAGATCGACGAAAAGATACTTGAGCTTTTCCAATGGCTCGTCAAGCGAATAAAAGAGAATCTCCTCCCTTGGCCGCATCCTTTCCTTGACGGTGGAGTGCTGCAGATCGAGTGTTCCGCTCATCAGCCTGACCTCTTGAGGAAGAAGGATCCCTGTTTCTTGAGAGGTTTTCAAGACGTGGCGGAGTTCATCGGCCGAAATTTCCTTCTCTTTGCGGAAGAAAAAGAAAAGGACCCTGGAAATCCAGCCGGTCGCTTTCGTCAAAGGGTTGCGGATCGGCTTGAGGATTCGAGTCGCAGACGCGATGAACGGAGCTGTCCGATAGGCGACTTTCGCGTTATTGGTCATGGCGACCGATTTGGGCAAAACTTCCCCGAAAATGAGAGTGAGGGCGAGAGGCACTCCCACTTTTAAAAGCCAGCTGGGAAACGCGTTGAATAGGGACGAAACGGTATTTTGGACGAGCAGGTTTGCCAAGACATTGAGCATCAGGATCGTGACGAGGATGTCCCTGGCGCGCGACATCATTTTGGCGATCAATGTCAGCCTTGGATCCCCCCTCCCCTTGTACGACCTGAGGGTCATTGGCGATAAGGAAAAGAGGGCTGTTTCGGCGGCCGAGAAATAAGCCGAAGAAAAAAGCAAAAGGATCAAGAGAGCGATGAGGAGCGCAGTCATCTCGTAAAGTGAACCTTGAGCCACCCTTCAGGGACGACCCCAAGATCTCTCATGAGGATCATTTCGATCCAGCTCGGGTCGCTTTGAGATTCGATCTGGAGGCGATAGAGTTCCCGCTCTTGGAGAGCGAGCAGCTTCTGCCGGTTCACCTCATCAAACCGGCAAGTCAGTTCAGCAACTTGGGCTTTCTTCTCTTTGATGAAATGGAAATAGACGGAAAGAGCCGTAAGGCAAACACATACGACCCACCACCACGCCCGCCACCAAGATCTGTCTATTTTTGCCATCGGCCCCATTATCTCGATTCCCGATTTGTTTTAAAGAGAGGTCAGATCGAGGGGTAGGTGATTTCCATCTGCTTCATGTATTTCCCTTTCCGATCGGCATACGATACCTCGCAGACTTCTTCGGCCACAAAAAAAAGGACCTGCGCTAGCCCCTCCCCCGCATAAATTTTTGCGGGCAAAGGAGTTGTATTCGAAATTTCCAATGTAACGTATCCTTCCCATTCGGGCTCGAACGGGGTGACGTTGACGATGATCCCGCACCTTGCATAGGTCGATTTGCCGATGCACAATGTTAGGACATTGCGCGGGATCCGGAAATATTCGACGCTTCTGGCCAAGGCGAAGGAATTCGGGGGGATGACGCAAGACTCCCCGCTGATATCGACAAAGGCGTCGGGCCGAAAATGTTTCGGGTCGACGATCGAATTGTAGACGTTGGTGAATACTTTGAATTTTTCCGCGACCCGGAGGTCGTAGCCGTAGCTCGAAAGTCCATAGCTTACGATTTTTTTTCCAGCCGCTTCGCGCACTTGAGAGTCGGCAAACGGCTCAATCATTTTATGTTCCACCGCCATGCGGCGTATCCATCGGTCGGATCGCAAACTCATACAAAAACTCGATAGTTTTGGGTTAAGAAGAGTAGGTATAGCGCGTGAATTGATTTTCTTGCTACCATTTTCAATAAGATGCAAAAGCCGTATATCGAATCTTCGTGGACAAAACCTGATACTCCTTTTGAAACCCCTTTGAGGCCTCAAACGCTCTCCGATTTTTTGGGGCAGGAACCGGTCAGGCAAAGGCTTGAAGTGTTCATCGAAGCGGCAAAGTCGCGGGGCGAAGCCTTGGGGCATTGCCTTTTTTCCGGCCCGCCCGGGCTTGGGAAAACGACCTTGGCCCACATCATCGCAACCGCGATGGGGACGCAACTATTCGTCACCTCAGGCCCTGCCATTGAGAAAGCGGGCGACCTCGCAGGGCTTCTGACCAACCTGAAACCAGGGGACGTCTTATTTATTGACGAAATCCATCGCCTCTCCAAAGTCGCGGAAGAATTTCTCTACCCCGCCATGGAAGACTTCTCGCTAGACCTGATGATCGACTCGGGCCCGAGCGCCAGGTCCGTGCAAGTCAAACTGAATCCGTTCACTCTCGTCGGGGCGACGACCCGCTCCGGACTCCTCAGCTCCCCGATCCGCTCCCGCTTTCTCATGACTCTTCGGCTCGACTACTATGACGGCCCGACGCTTTGTAAAATCGTGCATCGCACAGCCGGCCTTTTGAAGGTAACATTAAGTCCGGAAGCTGCGCTGGAGATCGCAAAAAGATCGCGCGGCACCCCGAGGATCGCGAACAATCTTCTGAGGTGGGCGAGGGATTTTGCGCAAATCCAAAAACGGAAATCGATCGACCTACCCCTTGCAAAAGAGGCCCTCGAAATGCTCGCGATCGATGAAAAAGGTTTGGATGAAATGGACAAAAAAATCCTCTTCCTTATGATAGATCATCACAGAGGGGGTCCAGTAGGGCTCAATAATTTAGCCGCGGCGGTCGGCGAAGAGGCTCATACGTTGGAAGAGGTCTACGAGCCCTTTCTCATCTTGCAAGGATTCATTAAAAGGACGCCGCGCGGACGGGAAGCCACCGAGCTGGCTTATGAACACATGGGTCGCAAAAGACCGCAAAGGGAGTTTTTATGAAAAGTTTAATAGCCATCGCCGTCTTTTTTTGCGGCACACTGTTTTCGGAAGATTCCTCTTTCGAAAGGATCGCTGCGCCGATTGCGCCGAGACACATCCAGGTCCTCCTTGAAAAAGACTCCACCGAGGCGCTTCTGGAAGTGAAAGGCCCCTACACTCTCTTCAACCCCCACGATGGAACCAAAATTACTTCCGGGCTTCTCGGAAAGCGGTTCATGGTGAGGGAAACGGAAAACGGGCTCAAATGGGGCGAAGAGTTTCCCGGCATCCACCAAATCTACATCCTTCCGAAAAACCCAGACACTTCCATTTTCCTCAACGGGATCCAATATAGCGGCGCTGTCGCAATATTCGGGGTGAATGGAATCATCAATATCGTCAACGACCTCGATATCGAATCTTACGTCAAATCGATCCTCTCCACGCAATT
>CAYTXY010000176.1:0-3693 GCA_964441355.1 uncultured bacterium | reverse complement strand
GGTAGGCTGTCTTTACGAGAAAATCATGGCCGTCTGTAGCATTTGCCACAGCAGGGTAATCTTTGACGTAAGAATCATAGACGTCGTCTTTTTGCTTGAGATGATACTCGGCTTTTTTCTTTGCGAGGAAATCGATGAATGAGATTTTCCGGAAAGAATTATTCGCTCCGATCTCGATACCAAACAAGGAAGCGGTGGCGCATCCCCAGATGATGCAAGAAATAGATAGGAGCATAAAAAGTTTTGAAAAGCGTCTCAAGGCGCCGGGAGCATCTTTGGGAATTTTCCATTTTAGGATCAAGGCTATACATAAGAAAATGAGCCCATAGCCCGCATCGGAGATGATCATGGCAAAGAAAAGGGCGAAAAACCAAAGGATCCAAGAAGAGGGGTCAAGGTCTGTGGAGGCGGGGACGTCGTAAATATAGATGAGGTCTTCGCCGAGTTTTGGGAGTCCCTTGTTTTCGACGCAAGTGGGAATCCTGTCTGCCGCCTCGATCGCGATCTCTTCGCATTGGACGTTTAGGTTGCTGAGCAGGCCAAAGAGCGCCGCCGTACGGTTTTCAGGGACCCACGCTTCGATCGCGAATACAGCATCGCCAAGGGGGGTCGTTGCGTCGTGTTTGGCGAGGTTAAAAGTATATTGATTCAGGCAGTCGTTGAAGCCGTTTTGCAGTTCGGGCAGGGCGTTGCAGAAGAGGCGAAGGTCCGCTTCGCACCGGGCGAGCTCCCCTTGCGCCCTCAGGAGCTTTTCCTTCAGAACTCCCACGGGAGCGTCGATCAGGATCTCGATCATCTTGGGATATTGGGTCCGCTCTTTGTTTACGCTCACGAAATAATCGAGGTCGTACTCGGTGCCGACGAAAATCACCTCGGGGGGAAGGACCATCTCGCGGGCCAGATCGCTTTTCATGCAGAAAAATTGGATGACCCGCTTGGCCGAGCTTTCGACCTCGGCAAGATCCATCTTGGAAAAGTCGCCGAAGATGGCGATCCGGGAGATCTCGGCTTTGAGGATCCGCTGCTCTTCAAGAAGCCTCTCCTCATCCGCATGTAGTTTCAAAATCGTTTGGGCAATGAGGAGGGGCTCGAGCGGAGGGGCCTCTTTAGGATGGATGAAATGGTGTTTGGCAATCTTGATGGCGGTCAGAATCGTCTTGGCGTCGTCTGGCAGCTCGATGGCTTTTTTATGGGAGAGGCCGATGAACTCTAAAAAGCCGGCGCGCTGGGCGAGGGTGAAAAAGCGATCCGTCTCGCTACGGCTTCCCCAAAGGAGGTATTTGCGCATTTTGATGATCACGGAGCCGCCTCCGCTTTCCGCTTTTGGATCTTTCGTTTCGCGACTTTTGCTTGGGCCACCGCCGCAAGCTGCTGGTCGCCGAGAAAAATCCGGATCTTGCTGATGTTCCCTTGAGACCTTGGGATCAAAATCTTTTCAAAAAGGTTCACCCGGATCGAAACATCGCGAAGCTCCTTTTGCAAAGCCCTTTTCTTCTCGTGCGTGATCGTAATTTTTTCCCGGATCGTAACGAGTTCCTGAAGAAGCTCTGTGGCACGGTCTGTCCAGGCGGGGGTGTCGAAGAGAAAATATTCGGGATCCCTGAAGACCACTTTTTCCAAGATGGGGATTTCGACGCCTGCGATATTCTCATACTTTTTTTTCACATGGAGGACATCGGCATATTCCATGAGGTTGACTGCGACCTTTTCCAGAAGAAAAGGGGAAAAACCGTCCACCTGTTTGCGGGAAATGTTGAGATCGTCGGAGAGCCTCGCAATTTCCATATCGGCAGCCATGACTTCAAACTGGAGCATTGCTTTTTTGAGCTGAAGGGTGGGCAGATACCGCTGGAACTGCGTCAAGCGCGTTTGCTGGCTGCGCAGCTCGAACTTTGTCAGTTTCAAGGTCATGAGACGGTGAGTTGCTCCTTCGGCCAATACTTATCAGAAATCTGCTTTTTCACTCCGATCTCTTCCAGTTCGAAACATTCGGCCAGAGTCAGCCAGCCGAGATCGAGCGCCGCCTCCAAATAGAGGTTCACATCCAGGTCCATCATCCGCTCCTCGAAGAGAAACGAATAGCGGAGGAGCTTTTCATCCCAGCGGGAGAGGCGAAACCCCATCGCTTGCCGTTCGCGCGCCTTTTTCGAATCGGCGTAAAGGCGGATCATCGTATTGGCAAGGTCGCCATGGTCTTCCCTTGTCACTTTCCCGATCACCTGCTGCTTGAGACGGGAAAGAGAGCCAAACGGGTCGATCGAGCCGTCATGAAGATAAAACTGCCCCTCGGTGATGTACCCGGTATTGTCGGGGATGGGATGGGTGATGTCGCCGCCAGGCATCGTGGTGACGGCGATGATCGTGATCGAGCCGCTCCCTTCGATATCGACCGCCTTCTCGTATCGGAAAGCCAGATCGGAATAGAGCGAGCCCGGATAACCCCGGTTCGAGGGGATCTGGTCCATCGTGATCGCGATCTCTTTGATCGCATCGGCATAGGCGGTCATGTCGGTCATGAGGACCAAGACCGTTTTCCCCGCGAGGGCGAATTTTTCCGCGACTGCGAGAGCCATGTCAGGGACAAGGAGGCACTCTACCGGGGGGTCGGTGGCTTGATGAATGAACATGACGGTTTTTTCGATCGATCCCGCTCTTTCGGCATTGTCGATAAACGCCTGGGTATCGTCGAAACGGAGCCCCATCCCAGCGAAAATCACGACATCGGCATTGGTCTGGTTGGCGATCCGCATCAAAAGGAGGTTGTATGGCTCTCCCGCGACCGAAAAAATGGGGATCTTTTGCGATTTGACCAGGCAGTTGAAAACATCGATCATCGGGATATTGGTTCGGACAAGCTCCCTCGGAATGATCCTCCGGGTCGGGTTGAAGGAGGGCTGGCCGATATCGACGCTCTCTCCCACGATTTCCGGCCCTCCGTCGATGGGGTCTCCGGCGCCGTTCAAACGGCGCCCCAAGAGGGCGTCGGTAAAGGCCGCCGCGATCTGCCTCCCAAGAAAGGTGACTTTGTCTCCCGTAGAGATCCCTCGGATATTTTCGAAAACCTGCAGGGTGCCGAGATCTTCATCGAACCGAAGAACCGACGCGAGCGTGCTTGTGCCGTTCGCTTTATGGATCCGCGCCACCTCTCCAAGGGAAACCCCGACCGCTGCGACCGTGATGAGGTTGCCGCGCATATCGATGATCCGGTCGTATACTTTTCTCATGCTTTTCTCATCTGTCTCGTTTTCGCATCGATTTTTTGCTCCGCTGAGTGAATGGCCGCCCGATACCGCTCCGAGTGGAAGGGGAGGAAGTTGATGTTCTTGATGTCGTTTTGGAGAGTGAGAAAAAAGCTTCTCGCCTCATCATGCGCATCGAAATCGAATTCGGCATCGAAAATTTTCTGGACCAGGCGGAACATTTCGATTTGCCGCTCAAGAGGGCAGTAGGCGTCTTCCTTATCGAACGCGTTTTGCTGCAAATAAGCAAACTCATAGAGCTCCGATTTGAGAAAGACGATCATATCGATGAGGGCCACCCCTTCTTCGCCCACCACCTCCATCCTTTTGCCGATCTCATCCCCTTTGCGAAGGATCTCAGCCGCTTTGCGGACCCGATCCGCCCAGTTCGCATACCGTTCATTGAGGTTGGCCCCCGCCTCGTCCAAATATTTCGTCCAAGAGATGAGCGGGT
>CAYTXY010000175.1:0-3750 GCA_964441355.1 uncultured bacterium | reverse complement strand
ACTTTTTGCCATTTCGTTCTCTCTTGGTTTGTGACTTAACCCCTTAGAGTCATATACCGCTCGTGATTGAAAAATCGGTTCTGGCGGCGCCCCACCCCAAAAACGATGCGTTTTTGGGGACCCCGGTGGCGGCGTCGGACAGCCACTGACTTTGTGTCCCTCCTGCATCGCTAAACTTTAAGTATAGCTGCTTCGGTGCCGGCTTCGCCTGGCACAAATTCCGGGCGCCTCCTTGCCATAACTCGATTTTTAAATCCCTCTCGGTATAAAAAAAGAGGAAAGAGACAATCTATGCGTTATATCCTTGCCCTAGACCAAGGGACTACCTCGTCCCGTTCTTTGATCATCGATGAACGGGGGCATGTCGTCTCGATCGCCCAAAAGGAATTCCAGCAGCATTTCCCAGCGTCCGGATGGGTCGAGCATGACCCTGAGGAAATCTGGTCTTCCCAATTTTCCGTCGCAAACGAAGCGATGGCCAAAGCCTCGCTCTCTCCCAAAGACATCGCCGCGATCGGCATCACGAATCAACGGGAAACGACGATCTTGTGGGAAAAGAATACCTCAAAACCCATCGCCATGGCCATCGTTTGGCAAGACAGGCGGACGACCGGCATCTGCGAGCAATTGAAAAAGCAAGGGATGGAACCTCTTTTCGTTAAGAAAACAGGCCTTCTCCTCGACCCTTATTTTTCAGGGACGAAAATCAGCTGGCTCTTAGAGCATGTTCCAGGAGCGCGCAAACTGGCCAAAGAGGGGCGTCTTGCTTTTGGGACCGTCGATTCCTGGCTTGTCTGGAAATTGACGAATGGCAAGGTGCATGCGACGGATGCGACGAACGCCAGCCGCACGCTCCTTTTCAATATCCATACCGGAGAGTGGGATGAAGAGCTCTTAAAAATCCTCGACATCCCTAAATCGATCCTGCCCGAAGTGCGCTCTTGCAGCGAAATTTATGGCCATACGGGAAATCATCTTTTTTCTTCCCCGATCCCTATTGCCGGGATCGCAGGAGACCAGCAGGCGGCCCTCTTCGGGCAGGCCTGTTTCAACCCGGGAACGGCGAAAGGTACCTATGGGACAGGATGTTTCATCTTGATGAATACGGGCAAGAAAGCGGTCATTTCAAAGAACAAATTGCTTACGACGATCGCTTTGCAGATGGACGGCGTTATCCACTATGCCTTGGAAGGGAGCGTATTCAACGCAGGGACGGCGATCCAGTGGTTTCGCGACAATCTCGGGCTCATTAAGAAAAGTTCCGACATCGATGCCTTGGCCGGCACCGTGCGCGATACCGGAGGCGTTTTCTTCGTGCCGGCTTTCACCGGCCTCGGCGCCCCGCATTGGGACCCTTACGCCCGCGGGACGATCTTAGGGCTATCGAGAGGGACGACGGGCGCCCACATCGCCCGAGCGATTTTGGAGAGCATCGCCTATCAAGCGACCGACGTTTTGCATGCGATGGAAAACGACGCGGGAATGGCTTTAACGGAACTCAGGGTCGACGGCGGAATCGTGGCGAGCGACCTGGCGATGCAATTCCAGTCCGATCTCATGGGGATCCCCGTTTTGCGGCCAAAAAATCAAGAGCTCACGGCACTTGGATCCGCATTTCTTGCCGGCCTTGCGGTGAAGATTTGGAAAAGCCCGCAGGAGATCGCCGCCACATGGCAGCTCGAGAAGGAATTCCGCCCGCAGATGGATGACGCGACGCGGCACAAGCTCCTAAAAAAATGGGACCGCGCCATCGAACGGGCAAAAGGGTGGGAAAGTTGAGGCGGGAACCGTTTCTCGAAGAGGTCCGGAAAGTGAAGAGCTGGGATCTCATCATCATCGGCGGCGGAGCGACCGGCCTTGGATGCGCCGTCGACGCCGCTTCGCGCGGGTTTAAAACGCTTCTTCTCGAACAAGCCGATTTTGCTAAAGGGACATCGAGCCGCAGCACCAAGCTCATCCATGGGGGTTTGCGGTATTTGAAGCAAGGGAACGTGACCCTGGTCATCGAAGCCCTTCATGAAAGAGGCCTCCTTTGCCAAAACGCGCCCCACATCGTCAGCCACCTCGGATTTTTGATCCCGAACTATCATTGGTGGGAAGGCCCTTTTTACGGCATCGGCGTAAAAATCTACGACCTCCTTGCCGGAAAACTAGGACTCGAAAAATCGATCCATCTCACTAAGCTCGAGACGCTCTCCCGCTTTCCCACGCTCGAGCCCCAAGATCTTCGCGGCGGCAGCATCTATTTCGACGGTCAGTTCGACGACGCCAGGCTCGCCTGTTGCCTTGCCCAAACCGCCGCAAACCATGGAGCCGTCCTCCTCAACTACTTTCCGGTCGTAGAACTCTTGAAAGCGAATGGGGCGACAGCGGGGGTCGTCGCGCAGGACCTTGAGAGTGGCGAATCCTTTCGCCTCCATTCCAAGGCCGTCATCAATGCCGGCGGGGTGTTCAGCGACGGGGTGCGGCGCCTCGACGATCCGAAAAGCCCCCCGCTCATAGCGCCAAGCCAAGGAGTCCATCTCGTCGTCGACCGCTCCTATTTGCCGGCAGATACCGCGATCATCATCCCCCATACCGACGACAACCGCGTCCTCTTTTTCGTCCCCTGGCATAAGCACGTGATCATTGGCACGACCGATACTCCCGTCCCTGAGATTCAAATGGAGCCGAAGCCGCTTGAAGAGGAGATCTCCTTCCTGCTCAAAACGACGGCGCGCTATTTGACAAAACCGCTTCAAAGGGAAAATGTCTTGAGCGCATTTGCGGGACTAAGGCCTCTTGTAAAAGCCTCTGATAATGAAAATACCGCCGCCCTCTCCCGAGATCACTCCCTTTTCGTATCCCCTACGGGCCTCATCACGATCACCGGCGGCAAATGGACGACCTACCGGAAAATGGCCCAAGATACCATCGACAAGGCGATCTCCATCGGCCATCTCCCTAATACCTCCTGCCGCACCCACGATTTACATCTCCATGGCTACGAAGTTGGCTCCCACCCCGTCGATGCCTGGCTCTCCTATGGCTCAGACCGCCATCTTCTCAAAGACCTGGCCGCTCAAAATCCCTCTATGGACCAGCCCCTCCATCCCCGCCTCCCCTACACCCCCGCAGAGATCGTCTGGGCAGCCCGCTTCGAAATGGCGCGGACCCTCGAAGACGTCCTCGCCCGCCGCACCCGCTCCCTCTTTCTCGACGCCAGGGCCGCTGCCGAAATCGCCCCCGCCGCAGCGCGTCTTTTAGCCCAAGAGCTTAGCCGTCCTCCCTCCTGGGAAACCGCCCAGGTCCAAGAATTCAGGGCGTTAGCTAAGAATTATTTGATCTAACACCTGAAAATTTCATCAGCGCAGAGCCCGCGAAACGCGGGTAGCAGGGAGACGCCGGGGACGCAGAGGAATAGAGATTTATCTCCAAAGGGCTTTCGCCCTTTGGAATCCCACATTTTTAGGATTTCAAAGGACGTTAGTCCTTTGATGGGGTTTGGGGCAACGCCTCAAACTGCCTAATTTCTTCCTCTGCGTCCCCTGCGCCTCTGCTACCCGCGCCCCGCGCGGGCCCTGCGCTGATGAATCTCTTTCATTCTCTCAAGAACAACGAGACGGTTGCGTCAAAGGGTCTTTTGGGGCACAATAATGCGGATCAGGAGTTTTGGAATGCGTCGTTCCATTTGCTATTGCGAACCTCCAGCTGCTTTGGCCGGGGAAACCTCGAACTGTAAGTTTATCTACACGACTGCGAACCACCTCC
>CAYTXY010000174.1:0-3781 GCA_964441355.1 uncultured bacterium | reverse complement strand
CACATTCTGGAGCATCTGGGGGAGGATGATATACCGGAGAGTTTGGAATTTGCCATAGCTTAAAGCAAAAGCGGCTTCCCACTGGGCGGCTGGGATGGAATTCATCCCAGCTCGCACGATTTGGGCAACATATCCGGAGGAACACATCCCGAGGGCAATGACCGAAGCAGGAAAAGGCTCTAGATTGAATCCCAGAACGCCGGGGAATACAAAATAGACAATCAGGAGTTGCACGTAAAAGGGAACCGCCCGGTAGACAAACGTGACCGCTTCAATGATTGGGGTCGCAATCGGCAACTTCAGGCGATGGGAGGAGAAGATTCCAAGGATTAGGCCCAAAAGAAAGCTCAAAGCGGCGGCGATGATCAGCACCCCAACGGTCATTTGAATCCCTTTGATCAGCAGGGGAAAAGATCGCGAAAAGAGATCTAGGTATATGTCCATTAGCTGCCGAGCCTCCATTTTTTCTCTAATTCCGCAACCAACCCCTCTCCGATGAGCAGCTCTGTGGCCTTTTTGACCTCGCTCGCCAATTGTTGATTGGACTTTTTGATGCAAATCCCGTTTCCGAGAGAATAATCCTCCGGTTTTAATGGAAGGCGGAGAACCTTCAGTTCGGGAAACTGAGCGGTCAGCTCCGCAATGAGAGAAGGGTCCGCCATCGCCGCTTTCGATTTGCCGAATCGGATCTCCATGATGGCGTCCGTGATTTTTTCCACTTGTTTGAGACGGGCTTGAGGGTATTTTCTCAAAACATTTTCCTGCCAAGATCCCGCCTCGACACTCACAGCATCCTTTCGATCTTTCCCAAAGTCCTCAATGGAATGAATCCCTTCCGGCACCATCCCCCAAAAAAGAAACGGCATCTCCATCACCTTTTCTCCCTGATAGTAAACCATTTCCATCTTTTTGTTCCGTTCCTCTGTAATCGTGACGGCCCAAATGACGAGGTCCACTTTCCCTTGTTCGAGAGCTAGCAAAAGACTTGGCATGGAACCGCAATCTTTGATGACAAGCTTGCGATTCAATTTTTTGGCGAGGCTTTCCGCGAAATCTACGTCAAAGCCCTCATAGCGGCCTTTTGCGTCCAGGCTGACATAGGGGGCATATCCGCTGGTAGTTCCTACAACGAGCTGATCCGATCCAAAAAGCTGGATGGATACGAGTATGGCAAAGAGTACTTTGTTCATTTTCAAATCCTTTAAAAAAATTGAATAAAGAGAGTGCGCGCATATAACAACTAGAAAATTTCTAGAGTTATGCGAGCCTTAAAAAAATTAAATATGATGGTGATGATGGCAAGGAAGAGCGAAAGAGAGCATAGAGCGGGCGGTTGATCGATTCATAAAATCTTCCTTGCTTGAAGAGAACCTACATCAAAAATTTATAGGTTCATGAGCCCATGATACTTAAAGCATCGGATATTGTCAAAAGGTCTGATGGCGAACGTCTTCCAGATCGAGAATAGGGGGAATTTCAGGGTTGGAGGCGGCGTGGGCGCCGGACGACGCATCGGCTTCGATCACCTCCACCTCGATCACGAGAAGCGCATTTTGCGGATCGTCCTTTTCAAATGCGAGGCTGGGATGGATGTATAGCTTGCGGCTCTCCCCTTCCTGCATCCCAATGATCCCAATCCTCAAGCCAGGAGCAGCATCCTCGAGCGCAAGGATCTCGTCTAGAGATTCGGGATGCGAGCCATCGTTCTCATGTTTCAATCGAACTAAGGGGGAGTTATACGACTGGACCTTCTGACCCACCCCCATTTTCAAGATTTCATACTGGAGCTTGCCCTCCTCCAAAGCGACCACGCCTTCTCTTTTTTTATTCTCCCTTAAAAAAGCATCGGCAACTTCGAGGTTCTTTTTCCTCTCAAATTCCATCAGAGTTCGGATGCATTTCTCTTCGCTCATCGGAGAAGAGAGCCCAAGAGCTTCGTCTTGCAGCCCCTTCGCGATCCTTGCCATATCGAGAGGAACATCGAGCGATTGGAGATTTTTGCCGATCATATGCCCGAGCGCCTCGGACAGTTTATCTGTCTCCGCGTCCCCGAAAGCAGCTGTGACAAGTGAGAAAAAAAGAAGGCTGTATGGTATATACTTCATGACGTTGGTCGGCTCCTTAAAAACTGAACGATTTCTTCAAAACGGACCTCTTGCGACTCTCTTGTGGCCATGTTCTTGAGCTGCATTGCCCCTTTTGCCATCTCATCACTCCCAATCACGCCGCAGTATTTGGCGTCTAAGCGAGCTGCGTTCTGAAGAGCGGTTTGGATTTTTTGGGAGTTCAATTCAATCCCGGCTGGGATGCCGCTATGCCGGCATTCGGTGGCAAGCTGGAGGCACTTGATTCTCGCATCAATCCCAAGCGGGATCAGATAAAGGGCGGGGCTCTCCCGCTTTGGCAGTTTGATCTTTTGCGCGATCATGACTTGCAAGACCCGCTCCAACCCGGTCGCCCATCCGACGGCAGGCAAATCAGGCCCTCCGAAAGTGCTGATCAGCCCATCATATCGCCCCCCGCCCCCGATGGTGCTTTGAGCCCCGAGGTTCTCGGAGAGCACTTCAAAAACCGTCTTGTTGTAGTAATCGAGCCCTCTTACGATCTTAGGATCGATCTCATAATCGATCTTGAGGCTCTTCAAGGCGCGGCAAACTTCCTCGAAATGCTGCTCGGCCGTGTCTGTCAGAGAGTCCAAAATCGAGGGGGCGCCCCGTAAAATTTCTTGGTCTTTCGGGTCTTTCGAATCGAGAATCCGGAGCGGATTTTTCTCAAAACGCATTTGGCTATCCTGGGAAAGCTCCGAGAGGGAGGGACGCAAAAAATCCATTAGGGCGGTCCTGAACGCCAGGCGGGATTCGGGATCGCCCACCGTATTCAGATGAACCTTTAAGCCTTTTATCCCAAGACGCCGGTAGATGGCAAGGAGAAGGTCGATCGCTTCGGCGTCTTGTTCGGGAGCTGCGACTCCGATCGCCTCTACGCCGAACTGATGATGCTGGCGGTAGCGGCCCGATTGCGGCCGCTCGTAACGGAACATGGGACCGATATAAAAGAATTTATGGACGGAGCCGAGATTGGACAGATGGTTTTCGACAAAAGACCGGATCACGGAAGAGGTCCCCTCCGGCCTTAGACTGATCGAACGCCCGCCCTTATCTTGGAAGGTGAACATTTCTTTCGTAACAATATCCGAAGTGGCTCCCACTCCCCGGTCGAAGAGTTCTGAGCGTTCATAAATAGGAGTTCGGATTTCGCTATAGCCGTAATCAGCCGCGGTTCTGCGGAGGATCTCTTCCGCAAATTGCCAGAGAGACGACTCGCGCCAAGGCTCGTCTGCCCCATAAGGAAGGATGTCAAAGGTTCCTTTCGGGATTTGAAACTGCATGGTTTACAGCAGTATACCTAAGAAGCTATTCGCGATTCAAGATCTCTTCGATCATGCGGGTCCATCGAGAAAGAAGGCTGGACTCGGGGTCCATCTCATATTGATGATGGAGCCTTTGGATCAGCTCCATATAGGGAAAGGGAAGCCACTTTTGGCCGGCGTATTCATCCAGATAGTATCCGAACGTATGCCCTTCATTTTCAGGATAGTTTTCGATATCTTTGATGAATGCCTTTAATTGTTGGGCCTTGGGGTTTTTTGTTTGCAGCTCAATGCTGTGTTCGAGCGCGGTCTGCCAGAGATTAGAAAGACGCTTGAGAAATTGGGCGTCCTGGCTGCGGTCCTCTCTTTTCATCGTTTCGAAAGCCGCCTTGATCAGAAGAAGATTCTCCC